>SKLD01000202.1 GCA_007123395.1 Opitutales bacterium | reverse complement strand
TCGGAGTTCATGCGCACGTTGCGGCAGCGCTACACGCGCTGGTTCAATCTCGCGCACGGGACGGCGGGGACGCTGTGGGCGGAGCGCTTCGGCAGTGTGATTGTGCAGGACACGCCGTGGCTGGTGGGACTGATCGCGGCCTATATCGACTTGAACGCGGTGCGGGCGGGTTTGGCGGATCTGCCGGGGAACTACCGCTGGTGCGGCTACACGGAAGCGCTCGCTGGGCGAGAGTCCCTCTGCCGTGCGCTCGCCGCGTGCTTTCCGGCGGCGAAAGACCCGGCGGAAGCCCTCGCGCGTTACCGTCTGCTGATGCTTGGGAAGGGGGCGGGGGCGAAGGGCGACGGCACGGGCGCACGCATCGATCCGGAGGCGTTGCTGGAAGCGGTGAAGAACGGCGGGGAGCTGCAGCCGCATGAGCTGTTGCGGCTGCGGGCACGCTTTCTGACGGAGGGCCGTGCGCTCGGAACGCGCGAGTGGCTGGAAGACGGAGAAGGGGCACGTGTCCTTGCCATGCTGAAGCGCCCGCCGTCGTGCCGGCCCGTCGAATTCCTCGACAATGTGGACCTTGCGGTGGCGCGTTCACGGGCGGGGTATTGTGCCCTTGAGCATCCCGGGGAGTGATTATCCGCCGTCGCCTTTGCCGCGGTTCGACGTAATTCCGACAAAGTAGTCTTAACGACATAGCCTTATCGGCGCTATTTGGCTGCGTGGTGTGGCAGTGCAGCCTGCCAAGCGTGGCGAAGCCGGCTACTGCAGTGCCGGTCCACAAGCTGCTGCGGCTATTGATATCGTCCGGAGCCCCGCTTTTTCGGGCAGCATGAAAGACGTGACAATCACTGCGGGTGAGGAAACGGCGCGCTGGGCGAAGGTGCAGGCGGCGCGACACGACACGAGTGTGTCCCGGATGCCGGGCGAGGAGCTTCGCCGGATAATGGAACGCGAGCGCAATTACGAGCGCGCGAAAGCCTGGTTCTTCGCGAAAGCGCTCCTTAAGTTGAAGAAGCCGGATTACCGCTATCCCGCGCGGGAGACGCTCTATGAACGGTAAATCGTTTGTTGATTCGAACATCCTACTGTATGCTGGGGACGCGTGTGCCGGGGACGCTACCGAACCGGACAGGCAACGTGTCGCCGAATCGATTCTCACCGGGCAGACCTACTTTGGGGTCTCCGTGGTCAATCCTTTCGCCGACACCTGGCCCCGCACGCGGGTGCGTGACTGAACTTGCCTCTGGTAGCCGCGACTTCACGGATCCTCGCCCGCGCCGTTCGCTGCCTTGCGTTTTTCGAGGCGGAGGCGTATCCAGAAGAGAACGGCGACGAGGGCACCGAGGGCGGCGAGGGCGACGATGGTTTGTCCGTAGTCCTGGTCGCGGAAGGAATCACCGAGGAGAAGGAAGGCGGCGGCGTAGGCGAAGGCGACCGGGAGCGAGAGCCAGAAGTAAATGGGAAAGGGCACGCCCGCGAGGACGAGAAAGTAGTTCTTGAGGTAGACGGGTATGCCGGGCGCGAGTTTGACCATGAGGGTGAAGCGGAACGGGTGCTTCGGCGGCCTCTGCGGCAGATTAAAGCGGGTGGGGCGCAGTAGGGCGATGATGAAACGCCGAAGTCCCGACTTACCGATGACATGGCAGAGGACAAGATTGAGGGAAACCGAAGCGACGATTCCGACGAGACCGACGACCGGATGGAAGGTGACGCCCGCGAGGACATAAAACGGCGTTACGGGAACACCGAAGGCGGGCAACACTGAGAGACCGGCGAAAAACGGGACGGGACCGGTTGCCTGCAGAGCATCAACGACACCGTCGTTGTCCCAGTGCATGTAGATGAGCACGATCAAGCCGAGCACAAGGAGGGTGCTCGCGAACTTGAGAACGGTGGGCAATGCATTCATCCGGCAATCGGGTTGGCGGCAAGCGCGGGAAAGTGCGTTCCATGGGAGTCCTTCCGCTCTCGCGTGGCAAGTGTGCAAATCGTCGGTTTTTTGCCCGATATCGCTTGACCTATCGATTTTGGTTATCTACCGACATTCCAGGATTAGATAATTTAATTTTCAACAGGCCCGTGGCTTACGCTGACGGCCTACCAACGATTCAAAATAATGAATGCCGCCCCGCTACCGCCCCTTGAGGAAATCGATCCCGCCCTCTCAGAGGAGATCAACAGTTACTTGGAGGAATGGAAGGACAAAGAGGGTAACCTCATCATGATGCTCCACGAGATTCAGGACCGCCACGGTTTTGTGCCGCGTGAGGCGAGCCTCTTGCTGGCGGAGGCGACGGGGGTGCCTATGGCGCGAATTTACGAAGTGCTCACGTTCTACAACTATTTCAAGTTGGTTCCGCCTGGAAAGCACAACGTCATGGTGTGCAACGGTACAGCCTGCTACCTCAAAGGCGCGGGCCGCCTCCTCGCGGAGTTGGAGAGCCGTCTCGGCATCAGCGACGGAGACACGACGGATGACCGCCTCATCCACCTTGAAACGGTGCGTTGTATCGGCTGTTGCGGCATGGCGCCGGCGATGGTCGTCGACCACAAAACACTCGGTAAACTAAACCCGACCGACATGGCGGGCTTAATCGAGGGCATACGCAAACGGGAGGAATCGGGCAATGATCAATAGGCAAGTGAAGGAAGAATTCGAGCGGATGCTGGGAAATGTCGGCGAAGAGCCCGCCGGCAGTTGGGTCCGCGTCGGCATGGACACGGGCGGTATTGCCGCCGGAGCAGACCGGCTCTTCACGCAATTGCGCGAAGAGTGCGCGGAAGCGGGTTTACTGGACACCGCCGTTTTACGCGCCGGATCTTTCGGCTATGCTTGGATCGACCCGCTCGTCGAGGTGCGGACTGACGGAAAGCCGTCCGTGTTATACGGAGTCGTGGATGAGTCTGTTGCGACCCGCATCGTCAACGAACACCTAAGCGGTGGACGTATGGTCGACGGCCACGTCATTGCCCCGCGCCGTCGCGGATCGAGTTTGGACCAACCCGTCACCGCAATCCTCGTGCAGGACACTTCGTGCGAAGGCGGCGATAAGTCCCTCTTCCTCCAGAGTTCCATTGAAGACGAACTCAAGGCGCACGGGTTGGCTGAAGAGATTCAGGTGGTGCGTGCGCTCGACATGGGTATTTATCAAGAGGGTTTGGTTGTCCAGCTCTTGCCCTCATGCGTTACCTACACCAACGTCCTCAGTCGCGACATCGCCCGCATTGTCGAGGAGTCAGTCTCCCGCAAAGCCGTCCTCGACGACCTGCTCTGGACACGCAAGGACTTTCAGGACCGCATTGTTCTGCGCCATTGCGGAAACCTTGACCCCGAGAGTCTCGATGCCGCTCTCCGTGCCGGGGTCTACCAAGGGCTTGCCGACTCCCTCGCGAAACACGGAGCCGAAGGGGTGATTGAAGAAATGAAAGCGAGCGGACTGCGCGGCCGCGGTGGGGCGGGATTTCCCACCGGGGTGAAGTGGCAGCTAACGCGCAAGTCCGAGGCCGAGCGGAAATTCGTCATTTGCAATGCCGATGAGGGCGACCCCGGCGCGTTCATGGACCGGAGTATCCTCGAAGGCGATCCGCACAGCGTGCTTGAAGGGCTCATCCTCGCGGGCTATGCGGTTGGCGCGTCCAAGGGATTCTTCTATATCCGCGCGGAATATCCTCTCGCCGTGGCGAGAGTCGGAAAGGCCATTGCCTCGGCGCGGAAGCTGGGGCTTTTGGGCAAAAACATTCTCGGCTCCGGATGGGATTTTGACGCCGAGATTCGCCTCGGCGCGGGCGCCTTTGTTTGCGGCGAAGAAACGGCCTTGATCGCATCCATTGAAGGCAAGCGGGGCAGTCCCGAGCCGCGTCCGCCCTATCCATCCGTAAAAGGCCTGTGGGGGATGCCCACCTGTATCAACAATGTTGAGACGCTCGCCGCAGTGCCTTGGATCATCGTCAACGGTGGTGAGGCCTACGCCTCACGCGGAATGGAAAAGTCGCGCGGCACAAAGGTCTTCGCGGTCACCGGAAAGGTGCGCAACCCGCAACTCGTCGAAGTCCCCATGGGGACCACGGTTTACGATATCGTCTATAACGTTTGCGGTGGTGTGCAGGATGATATCCCGATCAAGGGTGTGCAGACGGGAGGCCCCTCCGGCGGAATCATTCCGGAGAAATTCCTCGAAACGCCCGTTACCTACGAGAACCTCCAGGCGCTTGGCTCGATCATGGGATCCGGCGGAATGCTCATCATGGACGAAAACGACTGCATGGTCGACGTCGCGGCGTTCTACCTGAAATTCTGCGTCGACGAGTCCTGCGGCAAATGTGCGCCATGCCGCGTCGGCGGCTACCAGGTGCTTCAGCTCTTGATCAAGATATCGCGCGGCCGCGGCAAACCGGAGGATTTGGAGCAGATACGGCGAATTTGCACGGGAATGCAAAAGGCGTCTTTGTGCGGCCTCGGACAAACCGCGCCGAATCCCATTTTATCATCTCTGCGCTACTTCGCGGATGAATACAATGCCTACATCGAAGGAGGCACGAGTTACGCAAGAAAGCGCAAGCGCGCCCTCGCCGAAGGGAAGAGTCTCAAAGAAGCCGTGTGACCGGGAAGGACCGACCAATGATGCCGAAGACAATAGAAGCGACGATCAACGGAATGCCCGTGCGCGTACCCGCCGGGACATCCATCCTCAAGGCCGCGCGGGAGGTGAACGTGCGTATCCCCACCCTGTGTAAGCACGAGGACCTGTTGCCCACGGCGGCCTGCGGCTTGTGCATCGTCAAAGTGGGCGGAAGCCCGCGGATGCCGCGCGCCTGCGCGACGGCGTTGGAGGAGGGCATGGAGATACTCACCCATGATCCCGAGCTGACCGAGGTCCGTCGCGCCACCTTGGAACTAATCCTCTCCAACCACCCCAACGGCTGCCTCACCTGCGGACGGAATCTCAACTGCGAACTGCAAACCCTTGCCGGCGACTTTGGTATCCGGCAGGATTGCATGCCGCGTTATGTGCGTGAGCAGGAGCCGGACGCCTCGACAGGATCGATCATTCTCGAGTTCACCAAATGCATCAAGTGCGGGCGCTGTGTCCAAGTATGTCAGGAGATGCAGGACGTGTGGGCGCTTTCGTTTCTCGAGCGCGGCATCAACACGCGTATGGCCCCCGCCGGCGATATCGGCCTCGCGGATTCGCCTTGCATCCGCTGCGGACAGTGTTCGGCACATTGCCCAACCGGTGCGATCATTGAAGATGACGAAACCGTGACCGTCTGGGAAGCTCTTCGTGATCCCGAGAAATTCTGCACAGTGCAGATCGCCCCGTCCGTGCGCGTCGCCTTGGGTGAGGCGTTCGGCTATCCGCCTGGGACGGATCTCACCGGAAAAATCTATGCGGCCATGCGCCGACTCGGTTTCAAAGCGGTTTTCGATACAAACTTTGCCGCCGATCTGACTATTATGGAGGAGGCCGCCGAGTTTGTGGCACGTTTTGCCCACGGAAAGGGTGAGCTGCCGCTTATCACGTCATGCTGCCCCTCTTGGGTGGATTACATGGAAAAGCGGTTTAGCGATTTCATCCCCAATTTTTCCTCGGCGAAGTCGCCGCAGCAGATGCTCGGCGTCCTCGCCAAGACGTATTTTGCGAAAAAGCAGGGAATTGATCCGGCGAAGATCTACCAAGTGTCCATTATGCCGTGCACGGCTAAGAAATTTGAGCTGGAGCGCACGGAGGAAATGTATGCCAGCGGGCACAAGGATGTCGACGTTGCTCTCACGACGCGCGAACTGGCCCGCTTGATCAAGCAGTCGGGAATTGATTTCCGTAATCTTCCGCCCGCCTCAGCCGACTCCATCCTCGGTACTTACTCGGGCGCGGGGCTTATCTTTGGCAGCACCGGCGGCGTCATGGAGGCAGCCCTACGCACTGCGTATCATAAAGTGACCGGGCGAAACCTCGAGAAGGAGGCGATCGATATCGAACCTGTCCGCGGCCTTAAGGGAATCAAGAGTGCCGCAGTTGATGTCGACGGCACCGAAGTGCGCGTCGCCGTTGCGCATGGACTCGGCAACGTCGAACGTCTCCTCCTTGAGGTCCGGCGCGCGCGTGATGCCGGTGAACCGCCGCCCTATCACTTCATTGAAGTCATGGCCTGCCCCGGCGGATGCATCGGCGGCGGCGGGCAGCCATACGGGGTCTCCGACGAATTGCGGAGCCAGCGGATCCAAGGACTCTTCGACGGCGACCGCGGTATGGAACTCCGTTTCTCCCACGAAAACCCCGAAATCCGCACGCTTTACGACGATTTTCTGGGCGAACCGCTTGGTGAGAAGGCGCACCGTTTGCTGCATGTGCGCTACAAGGCGAGACCGACGTATCAAAAGTAATACGGTCCCTATAAGATTCTTCGGCGGGTTCGTTTTCACCCCGCAACGGTGAAATATGCTCTTGTGTTTCCTCGGAGAAACCACAAGGGGCTTTGCATGGAGATCCACGGGTATTGGATTTTTGTGAAACGGCACGGAGCGCCAGCTGAAGGGATTGCATCCACCTAATGTTTGCTATTCGCGCGCAGTTTGAGTGCTCTGTGCGTTGCGTTAGCACGGGCCTTCGGGTTCACTGCGGTTGACCCGGCGTGAGGGGCGGCTATGTTGTACCTTTATGGTAAAAACCTATCCTTTCTTTCTCGCGAACAAACCGCGCAGTCCCAACGCCGAACTCGAAGTATGCGACAAATTTTCCGGTGATCTTGTCGCCAAAGTCGCGCTGGCCGACGAGGCGGCGATAGATAAAGCCATCGCCGCGGCGGTGGAGGCGACCGCCCCCATGAGGGCGATGGCACCGGACGAGCGCAAGGAGGTGCTTCTGCATTGTGTGCGGCGCTTCCGGGGATTCGCTGAAGAGCTTGCGCAAACGCTCTGCGCGGAGGCGGGCAAACCGATAAAGGACAGTCGCGGTGAAGTCACGCGTCTCATAGAAACCTTTCAGATCGCGGCGGAGGAGACGGTGCGCCCGCAAGGAGAGATGCTCAATCTCGAAATCAGCCCGCGTTCGCGCGGTTACCGCGGGTGGACGCGGCGCGTTCCGGTCGGACCTTGTTCGTTCATATCGCCCTTCAACTTTCCGCTCAACCTCGCGGCCCATAAGGTGGCACCGGCGGTTGCGACAGGCTGTCCGTTTGTCTTGAAGCCCGCCAGCAGTACACCGCTCGGTGCGATCATGATCGGTGAAATCCTCGCTGAGACCGACTTGCCCGAGGGTGCCTTTTCCATCCTGCCATGTCGCCGCGAAGGGGCCGGTCTCTTCACGACGGACGAACGTATTAAACTTCTCAGTTTCACGGGCTCGCCTGAAGTGGGCTGGAAGCTCAAGGAGAAGGCGGG
>SKLD01000350.1 GCA_007123395.1 Opitutales bacterium | reverse complement strand
GCCCTTTATCGTCTCATGGCCTGGAACGATTCAACCCGGCATAACGGAGGCCATCTTCAGCCAAGTCGATCTCCTTGCCTCGCTATCCGCCATCGCCGGAGCGGACGTGCCCCTAGGCGCGGGAACGGACGGGATCGATCTCTCCGACCTCCTCCTCGGGCACTCCGATGTCGGGCGCGACCATGTCGTGCAACAGGGCGTGCGTACCCGCGCCCTGCGCAAGGGTCCGTGGAAGTTCATCCCGCCCGGCATTGTCACTACCCGCGGGGAGACGGGCCAATTCCATCAGGAACGTATCGGAGAGCCCGGTGCTCTCTTCTACCTCCCGGAAGACCCGCGCGAGGAAAACAACCTTGCCTGGCGCTTCCCCGCAAAGGTGCGCGAAATGCAGCAGATCCTACAGCGCGAACTGGACGGGCGCTCGGTCGCGGCCTCCGGTCGCGCCAGCGGGGAGATCAACGGCAACACCGGGGGCGAGTGATGAAGCGCCGCCACCTTCGCCCCGCCTTGGCCCTCCCGGGTCTGCTCACCCTCTCAACCCTGCCGTCCATGGAATCCGCCGCCGCCGCGCCCCTTACGCAACCCAACATCCTCGTGGTCGTCCTCGACGACGCCGGCTACAACGATTTTGGTTTTATGGGCAGCGAAGATCTGCCTTCCCCGAACATCGACCGCCTCGCCGGCATGGGGGCCATCCTCACCGACGGCCATGTCACCGCCACCACGTGCAGCCCCTCGCGGGCGGCTATCCTGACCGGTCGGTATCAACAAAGGTTCGGCCACGAATCGAACGTGCCGCCGTCCCATCTCGGTATGTGTCCCGAGGAGACCACCATTGCCGACGCTCTGCGCACGGCGGGTTACCGCACGCAGGCTATCGGCAAGTGGCACGTGGGCAATAAAACGATGTTTCATCCGAATAACCGCGGCTTTGACGACTTTTGGGGATTCCTCGAAGGCTCGCGTTCCTACTTCCCGGATCCGGAGGTGGATCAGCCCGGAAACTACCGCGCCATCCTCCACAACCGCCGCCAGGTGGACTTCGAGGGCTACCTCACGGATAAATTCACCGATCGCGCGCTTGAGTTCATGGAGGCTTCGGGCGATCAGCCGTGGTTCATCTACCTTAGCTACAACACGCCCCACACCCCCATGGAGGCCAAAGAGGAGCACCTCGAAAAGTTTGAGGGCCATACCCGCCGCGAACTCGCCGCCATGCTCTGGTCCCTCGACGAAAACATGGGGCGTATCACGGACTACCTTGAGTCGCAGGGAACCCTTGAGAACACCCTCATCTTTTTCTTCAGCGACAACGGGGGGGCGGGGCACTGGAACAACCAAACCAGTAATTACCCGCTCAAGGGCTGGAAAGGCAACAAGTTCGAGGGCGGTCACCGCGTGCCCTTTTTCGTCACATGGCCCGCCGCGATTCCGGGAGGACAGCGCTACGACGGCCTCAGCAGCTCGCTCGACGTAATGGCCACGTCCATCGCCGCCGCCGGCCTCCAGCGCACGCCCGGCAAGCCGCTCGACGGGGTCGATCTCGTGCCCTTTCTCCGGGGCGACCGCGCCGGCCCGCCGCATCACCGTTTGTATTGGCGCAAGGACCGCTTCGCCGCGATGCGCGACGGACCTTTCAAACTCATCCGCGTGGAAGGCTACGGCTACCGTCTATACAACCTGGAGGAGGATCTCGCCGAAACCGACGATCTGCGCGAAAGCCACCCGGAAGTCTTCGCGCGCATGAAGGCCGCCCTCATTGCATGGGATCAGGATATGGTCCTTCCCTTGTGGTACGAGGGCGAAGACTGGACGCACGTCACCTACGAGAGCCATCGCGCCCTCATGAACAACCGTGCGCCCCGCTACCGCAGCCCTTGGGAGCGCGAAGCGTTTCTTCGGCGTCAGCGCCCGCAGGCCCAATGACCCCGATCCGAAGCAATCCAGTCATGAAACCTCACCAACGCCTATTCCCCTCCGCTCTCTTCGTCACCGCGCTGGCCGCTGTCTGGAGCGGTGGCCCCGCCGCCGCCGCGCAGCCGGAGGGCGAGGCGGGAACCTCCGTCACGCGAAACATCGGGGACATCCTCGCTCCGGACCGCTTCATCACCGATGTAATCAGCGCCCCGCCCGGGAACCTCCGTTTCGCCGGTTCCGGTGAGCACAGCTTCCGCCTGTCCGGCGACCTGCCGAACAAACAAGCGACGGTGGTGCTGCGCCCGGAGGAAGGCCGCTGGGATATCTCCGGGCACGCGTATTTCCGCGTCGACTTCGTGAACAACGGTCCCGGCCTCGTCTGGATCCGGGGCCGGCTCGATAATCCCGGCGCGCTGGATTGGGCCAACAGCACGCGTTCGCAAGCCTTTGTCATGCCGGGAGAGCGCGCGACCCTCGGCTTTCCCTTTCCGCGCGCCGAAGATCTCAACGACGCACCGCCCCTCTTCGACAGCCAAAGCGGAAAGCCCAACGGCCACCGCACGCACTGGAAGGCCTTTGATCCGGCCAATGTCATTGCCTGCCGCCTCCTCATTCACTCCACCGCCGATGTCCTTGATCTGGATGATTTGGTCATCAGCGTGGCGCAGCCCTACGGCGCGGAGGCCAATGCCGATCTGCTGGAATTGCCCTACCTCGATAAATTCGGCCAGGTGCGCCAATTGAACTGGCCCGGCAAATTGCATGCGGCGGACGAACTGCGGCGGCGGCATGAAGCGGAAGCGGCCGCCATGGCCGGGGACAAAGGCCCGCGCGCGTTCAATCAATACGGCGGTTGGGCGGAGGGCCCGCAGTTGGAAGCGACCGGCTTCTTCCGCACCGAGAAGTACGAGGACAAGTGGTGGCTGGTCGATCCCGAGGGCCGCCTCTTCTTCTCCCACGGCGCGAACAGCGTCGGTTTTCAACAGATCACTCCGGTTCCCGGACGGGAGGAACTGTTCGCATGGTTGCCGGACGAGGACGACGCCCTCATGGAGGGCGTGATCGCCGATCAGCGTGCCCGTTTCGCCGTCGCCAATCTCGTCCGGACCTTCGGTGCGGATTGGCGCGAACCCGCCAACGACCGGGTTCACCGCCGCCTCCGGAGTTGGGGGATGAATACCTTGGGCGCATGGTCCGATCTCGAACTGATGGAGGATCAACGGACCCCCTACACCCCCGTTTTGCATGTGGGCGGCGATTGGTCGCCCCTTGGCAAGAAGATCGCCGATCCGTTCGCGGAAGATTTCAAGGAGCGGGTCATGGCCGGCCTGCGCCGTATCGTGCCGGATCCCGAGGATCCGTGGGTCGTCGGCGTCTTCATCGACAACGAGATTTACTGGACCGAACCGTTTGTCCACAACGCCTTCAGGCGCCGCCATGACCTGCCCGCCCGCGTGGCTTGCATGAACTGGTTGAAGGACAAATACGATTCCATCGAGAAGCTGAACGCCGCATGGGAGACAAGTTATGGCGCGTGGGAGGACATCGGAGCCTTGCCGGAGGAGGAGACCGAGGCCCTAAAGGCCGACATCGTCGAGTTGAAGCGGTATATTTCGGGAACGTATTACCGTCTCTGTCGCGAGGCCATGCGCGAGGCCTTGCCCAACCACTTGTATCTGGGTTCCCGCCAGCACAAGGCGCCGCTTGAAGTTTATCAGGAATCGGCCAAGTATGTCGACGTTCTCAGCCTCAACAGCTATGAACCGTTGTCCGGTGTCACGCTTCCGCGCGGCGTGGACATGCCCGCCATGGACACCGAATTCCATTTCGCGGCGCCGGACCGCGGCGTGCCCGGGGTGGGGCTGTGGCCCGTCGGCGACCAAACGCAGCGCGCCCGCGCCTATATCACCTATGTCGTATCCTCGCTCAGGCATCCCAACATGGTGGGCACCCATTGGTTCGCCTTCCCCGATCAGTCCGCCGCCGGACGGCCGTCCGTCTCCGGACAGCCCGGCGAAAACTATCAGATCGGATTCGTGGATGTCACCGACACGCCGTATCCGAATATCACTACAGCGACGAGAAGGATGGCCGAACGGATGTACGAGATCGGAACGGATACGTCCGCATCTCTCCTCGAAACCCTTGAGGCGCTCTGGAGCGAGGAGGAAGAAGACGATACCTCCCGCCACGGCCTTTCCTATACGATTGAGAGAGCCGACGGGATCGAGTGGAGCACGGAAGATGGCGTGACCGCCGCGCGGGGCGACGGCAACTTCCGCATGGTCCTAAAGCCGGAGTCGGGTGACGCGTGGGACATGAGCGATATCCGCGTGCTCGGCCTGATGCTGCGCAACACCGGCGCGACCGAACTGACTCTGGACATGGTCCTGCGCAACGAAGGGGCCACCACGTGGTCCAACTCCGCGCTGGGCCGCACCATCGTCAAAGCGGGGGAGGAGATCCCGCTCGGGATCGCGCTCCAGCGCCGAGCCGACTATGCCGAGACACATCCCGCCTACTTGAGGATGTCGGGACGACCCAGCGGAGCGTTCCGGCATTGGCACACTTTCAATCCCGGCAGGGTGAGGGAGTTGGTCATCACCGGCCGTGCGGAAGGCACCCACTCCTTCGAACTCGGACCGATGTTCGCCTTGCAAACCATGCGGCCTGATTTGGCCGGTGTCCTGCCCTTCATCGACCGCTTCGGTCAGTATATCCACAACGACTGGCCGGAAAAGGTCCGGTCCGACGAGGACATCCGGGCCGGTATTGACATCGAAGCCGCGCTCGCCGCGCGGTTCGGCGAGGCCCCCGACCTGAATCAATACGGCGGTTGGAAAAGCGGGCCGCAGCTTGAGGCCACCGGTTACTTTCGCACCGAGAAGGTGGATGGACGCTGGTGGTTTGTCGATCCGGAGGGCCGCCTCTTCTGGTCGTTCGGCGTGAACACGGTCGGCATTGAGTTCGCCGGCCAAACCCCCACCGAACGCGACCCCGCCGTCTTCGAGGACCTGCCCGCCGAAGACGATCCGGAGTTCGGCCGCTTCCACGTTAAGCTGACCGTCGAGGAAAACTTCCGCGCGAGGCATAATGTGCCCCACTACGATTTCACGGCCGCGAATTTGTACCGGAAATACGGCGAGGGCTGGGAGCAAAAGCAAGTCGACAAGGACATCCGGCGTCTGCGCTATGCCAAGATCAACACCATCGGCGCGTGGTCCGATCCCGCGATCGTCAAGCGCCGCGAGGTGCCCTATGTGGCCATGCTCCATTACGAGTATCCGGAGGCCGCCCCCAAGCTTCCGGATCCATTCGACCCGGCAACCCGCAAGGGCGTGCGCACGGCCTTGAACGAATACCCCGTTTCGTTCCGCGACGATCCGTGGTGCCTTGGCGCATTCGTCGACAACGAGCTTCATTGGAAGAACGATGCCCGCCTCTTGATCGCCGCCGTACTCGGGCATCATGAGACGGACACGGCGGCCCGCCGGGTGTTCCGTGACTGGCTGCGGGAAAAATACGGCTCGGTCGGCGCGTTGAACGCGGCGTGGAACACCTCTCTGGCGGAATGGGACGACCTCTTGACGACCACCGATCCCGCCCTCTTCTCCCGAGCGGACCGCGATGATTGCTCCGCGCTGGCGACACTCTTTGCCGACACCTTCTTTAGCATGATCCGCGAGGAACTCACCGCATACGCACCCAACGTTCTTTACCTCGGGTGCCGCATGAACGCCGGCCCGCCGGAAGTCGTTGCCGCCTTGGCGCGGCATGCCGACGTCATCAGCGCGAATATCTATTCCTATCGGCCCGAACCCCGCCACTACGGTGCCACAGACAAGCCGGTCTTGATCGCGGAATTTCATTTCGCCAATGTATCGGGCAACAACCTTGGCGGCGGTCTGCGCAGCGCCCAGGATGCCGTCCAGCAGGGCCGTCTGCTGCGCCGCTACGTGGCGGAGGCGGTCGAACACCCTCAGATCATCGGCGTGCATTGGTTCCAATGGCGTGATCAGAACGCGGCCGGCCGCTACGACGGCGAGAATTATCACATCGGCCTCTTCGATGTCGCCGATATGCCGAACGAAGAATTGATCCGCGCCATGGAAGAGGCGGGGCGCACGCTTTATCAGAGCGCGCGGTAAATCAGGAAGGACACCAATGGACACGTCTTCAGCGCCCGGCCCTGCCATGGCCAACGGATTGACGAACGGCAAACTGAGCTTTCGCGAGAAGTTCTCTGTCGGAACCGGCGGGCTCACCGTTTCGCTCGGCAATCAAAGCGTCCGCACCACGGGCCAGGGCGTGCTCAACATGATCCTCGGCATCAATGCCTTCTGGGTGGGCATCGTTCTCGCCATCCCCCTGCTTTGGGACGCGATCACCGACCCCATCATGGGCAACCTGTCCGACAACTTCAAATCCCGCTTCGGGCGCCGCCGACCCTTCATCCTTCTCGGCGCGGTTCTCATGGGGCTCACCTTCGCCTCAATCTGGATGATCCCCCTGCACTGGAGCGACGCCGGCAAACTCACGTGGTTCCTCGTGACCAGTCTGCTCTTCTACACCTCCTACACGATTTTCTCAGTTCCCTTCATCGCCCTCACGTATGAGATGACGCCGGATTACGATGAGCGCACCTCGGTGCAAGGGTATGTCACGTTCTGGAACCGCCTCGGCGAAATGACCTACATGGGACTGATTCCCCTCTCCCTCACCTTCATCGCATGGAAATACGGCTACGTCGAATCGGTTTCACTGAGCACTGAGGAACAGATGGAGGGCATCCGCCTGTCCGCCGCGATCTACGGCGGTATCGGCATGACCCTCTTCGGCATGCTCCCCGCCTTCTTCGGCAAGGAGCGCAACTACTACATCCATGTCAAAGAGCAGCGCGGCCGGAAGGATCCCTTCTGGCAGTCCGCCAAGCTGACCTTGAGAAACCGCGCCTTCGCCATCCTCTGCACGCTCGCCGTCTTCACCATTGTGGCGGGCATTTTCGCGAGCAATATGGATTGGTATCTGCTGATCTACTACCTCTCCGACGGCGATGTGTCGGTCGGCACCCAGTGGAAGCTCATCGTCACCGTCGGCTACGCGGGGGTCGGCGTGCTCGGCATTCCCCTGATCGTATGGCTGACCGGCAAAATGACGAAGATCCGCGGCTTCATGTTTATCTACGGCATGATGATCCTGAACGCCGGCATCCGCTGGATCGTCTACCGCCCCGGGCGCTTCGACACCCCGTTGAGCTGGGGCAGCCTCGAAGCCGTCGGCGCGTCCCTCGTCGCGGTTGTCCAATCGCTGATCTGGCTCGACCCCCTCACCGGCGGAATGTTCTGGATCGGGGTGGGCGTCCTCGGCCAATCGCTCATCGCCGATGTCTGCGATGACGACGAAATCAAGAACGGCCACCGCCGCGAAGGCATGTTCGGCGCGATTTACGGGTGGGCGATGAAGGCTTCCTTCGCCATCACCTT
>SKLD01000103.1 GCA_007123395.1 Opitutales bacterium | reverse complement strand
GGAGGCGCCTGTGCGGGTGGAGATGAAGGCGATGGTTCCGGCGAAAAATCCGGGGATGTCCAGCGTGCGCTGCACGGCGTAGTCGGCCGCGCGCATGAGCGCGTGCGTCGAATCGCGCCCGTCCACCGTGCGGCGGAGGAGTTCCTGCCCGCCGCTGCGGATGCGTAGCTCGACGCGCCGCTCGCCGACGGGCTCAAAGTCGAAGTGAAAATGCACGTCTCCGCCAGAGCGCAGCTCGTAACCCCCGTGCAGCCCGAAGGCGGTCTGCGCGAGGCGCTCCGTCGCGTTGTCCGGCGAGGTCACGCGGATGCGGTACTCGGCACGGGCGCGGCCCTCGATGACGCCGAGGTCGCCATCCTGCGCCTGCGCCGGGGGCGGCGCGGTGAAGGCGGCGAGCGCCGCCAGGGCGAGGGCACCGTGAAGGACGGTCCTCACGGCGCGGCGTGGATTCAAGACGGCGGCGGAACTACGCTGAAAAAACATACTGTGTGTGTAGAGGAAAGTGTGCCCGATGCAAACCGCGAACTGCACGGCGGCGAGCGATTTATTGCGCGCGGCCACCACAATTGCCCTCGACCGCCGCCCGCCGTGGGTTACATATAGACCGCCGTGGACAAGGAAACGATACGTGAAGCCCTTAAGCAGGTAAAATATCCCGGGTTCAGCCGGGACATTGTCTCCTTCGGCCTCGTGCAGGACATCGATGTCGGCGAAGACGGCGGCGTCGTCGTGCGCGTGGCGGTGACCACCTCCGACGCCAAAGCGCCGAAGGCTATCAAGGACGACGCCGAAGCCGCCCTGCGCGCCGTACCGGGCGTGAAATCCGCGCAGGTCGACATCGCTGTCTCCGCCCCCAAAGGAGCGGCGGGGGCGGCAAGCGATCCCGGCGGGCGGCCGAAACGCCTCGAAAAAGTGAAGAAGATCGTCGCCGTGGCGAGTGGCAAGGGCGGCGTGGGCAAGTCGACGTTCGCCGTGAACCTCGCCTGCGCGCTCGAGCGCATCCTCGCCGACGACGGCAAGCCCGGCCGCGTCGGCGTGCTCGACTGCGACATCCACGGTCCCTCCGTCCCCCTCATGATCGGCGTCGGGCAGCAGCCGACCGTCACGGAGGACACCATCTACCCGCCGGAGAATTTCGGCGTCAAGGTGATGTCCATGGCGCTCCTCATCGACCGCGAAGCCCCTGTTGTCTGGCGCGGCCCGATGATCAACAATGCCATCGGCCAGTTCGCGCAGCACGTCGAGTGGGGCGAGTTGGAGGTGCTCGTCGTCGATCTGCCGCCGGGCACGGGCGACGCCCAACTCTCCCTCGTGCAGACGTTCCCGGTCGACGGCGCCGTTGTCGTGACGACTCCGCAGGCCGCGGCCGCGACCGTCACGCAGCGCGGAGCGCGTCTCTTTGAGAAAGTAAACGTCCCTCTCCTCGGCGTGTGCGAAAACATGAGCTATCTGGAGCAGGCCGACGGCACCCGCGTCGAGGTCTTCGGTTCCGGCGGCGGGGCGGAGTCGGCCTCCGTGCTCGGCACCTCCCTCCTCGGCCAAGTGCCCCTTGACCCCGCCATCCGCGAGGGGGGCGACCGGGGCATCCCTGTGGTTGTGGCTCACCCGGATTCAGCGGCGTCTAAGGCATTTTGCGACATCGCCGCCACAGTTCTGCGACGATTGGGTGAATAAACGGATGCACTAGCGGCTCAAATAGGGTGAAACATTGGTGGATCTCCGCCGTTTCCTTCGTTTAGGCTTGTCGCTTCATTGCGTTCAAGCATTAACTAAATCTTATTACCCAACAGTTTCATCTCCATGATTTCCAACGGAATGCCAAGCGCCTTCCGCGAAGACACTTTCCCCACTATTTTTCATGAAACCAACGGCGAACAACGCGCGGACACAGGATGTCCTCAAGCGCTCCAGCCTCTATCAGGAGTTTTTGGCGGAGCGCGAAGAGATTCTGCGTCACAAGTGGATCGAGTCTGAGAAGATCGGGCGCGATATCGGCTTTGAGCGCGCGCTGCTCGACTGGATCCGCAACCATCGCGACGGTTGGCGCGCGGCGCGGCGACGCGGTTCCCGCTCGCGTGGCGAATCCGACGTAGCAGGGCGCGGGCCCATGGCGCGCGATACCTCCGCGGCAACCCGATAAAGACTCGAGCCGACGGCGAAAACCATCGGCTCGGAAAATCGGGTCCTTCGCGGGCGGGCGAACTGCCCGCCGGTCTTTACTTAATCTCGCGGTGGAGCGTGTACCGCCGGAGCGAAGGATTAAACTTCTTCTTCTCGATGCGGCCTTGCTGCAGCTTCTTATTGCGCGTGGAGCAGTAGCGCGACGGACGCTTGTTCTCGGCGCGGGCTTCGGTGCATTCAAGGATGATGAAATCGCGTGGCATAACTGGTTTCCTCCAAAAAAACGCCCCATACAACCGTCGCGCGCGGCACTGGCAAGGGAAAAAACGCCCTAACTCATCGATCCGATAGGCCGCTCGAGCAGCGGCAGCATCACCCCTTTACGGAAGAGCGTCACCTGTCCCGTGCTCGAACTCACGCAAATGGCAAGGCAGTCGGCCGCCCGCGAGATGGCAGCGGCAGCGGAGTGCCGCGCACCGAAACCACTCGGCAGGTCTTCATAGAACTCCGACGGAGCGTGGATGAGGCTCCCCGCGGATTGGATCACGCCGTCGCCGCGAATGACGAAACACCCGTCGATGACGGAAAACTCCTTGATGGTCTCATCCATGAAGGGGTTGAGGACGTTGCGCTCCTCTTCGCGATAACCATGAAACGGATTGAGGACCAGTGACTTGACCATCTGGTTGACCTTCGCGGAGTCCCCGAGGACGAAGAGGCCCCCGACCGGCTTGCCCTCGCGACCCTCCACCGCCAGCTCCGTCGCGATGCCGAGCATGCGCTCCACCACCTCGATTTTCAACGAACCGGGAAGGATCTCACTCTCCCGGTCGATGACACTCTGGAACTCGCGCTCCACGTCGACAACAAGGATCGTGTCGAGCAGATTGCTTGAGGGAATCCCCCCCACGCAGCAGAGGCGGTCGCTATACTTGAACAGGCCGCGCGTGAGCCCGATGAGAATAGCGCTGCGCACTTGGGAAAGTCGCTGCCGGGAGAAGGACCGCACCTCGATGCAAGTCTCAACAGTTGATCCCTGCGACGACTGGTCGCCGGCGGCGCGGGTGACGAGGATCGTGCGATAGCGGGGAAAGCCCTCCGTCAGTTCGATGCCCCCCGCAAAAGTGTCGCTGAAAATCAGCACTGCGGCGCAGCGGGCATCGCGCGCGACCTTCTCCGCCTCCCGCAAAAAGAGCCGGTTGAAGCGGTTGCGGCGGCGCTCCGGCTTCGCCAGCAAGCCCCCGAAGGCAAGGAAAACGCGTTCTTGGAAAGTGCGCGTGTCCGGCGCGCCCACGATGCGCTCCACGAGGTCACGGCTGCGGAAGAGCCGGGCGAGCGAGGCGAGGACGTTGAGGTAATTCCTCTCCGTTTCGGATGCGAGAAGGAGGAAAATCAAGCGGACGTCTTTGTACTCACCCCGCCCGTCGAACTCGATCCCCGACGGCACGCGCCCCACCGCGAAGATGTAGGGGCGCTTCATCTTCACGCGCAGGTGGGGCATGGCCACACCGTGCCCAAGGTAGGTCGTCATCGTCTTCTCGCGGTTGAGCAACTGCGCGACAATGCGCTTGGGGTTCAACTCGTCGCTGGAGCGGTAGACGGAGACGTTCAGCAGTTCGAGAAGAGCCCCCTGAAAGTCTCTGCTCTCGATCTCGATGATGCGCGACTTTGCGATGTACCGGTCAAGCCGCATGTGCGTTCTTCACGGCCCGGAGCGGCCGGTGTTCGGGGATTTCGGATCTACCGGTGCGTGGGCGCTTCATTTGTCCCATTCCAGCGCACCTTTCTTCAGCTCGTAGACAAGGCCCACGACGAGAACAAGTATGAAAAAGAGAACCGGCATCAAAATCGGCAGATCTTGTGCCAGAAAATCGCGGTAGACGAGCACCCACGGAATCAAAAAGGCAACCTCGATATCAAAGACAATGAACAACATCGCCGTGAGGTAGAACTTCACGCTGAAGCGCGTTCCCGCGCCGCCCTCCGCCGGAATTCCGCACTCGTAGGCGGAGTCTTTGACCGCATTGCGCACCGCCCGCTGACCGAGCAAATGACTCGCGCCGAGGATGATGACGGCGAGCGACAGCGCAATCAAAATCTGGATCAAAACCGGCAGGTAATCGTCTAGTGTCATACTTAAACTCCTCAAGGCAAACGAAGCCCTGCGCGCGGCGCAAACGCAAATATCCAAAAAAATATCCCGCTCACCGCAGTTGCTCGATGCGCGCCTGCCTCGCCAGCCCGTAACCGACCCCCAGCTGAACGGCGAAATCGAGCTGGGGCAGGATCACCGGAAGCGTGTGGAACCCGCTCGCTTCGCGGTGTTCGTTGATCCGCTCCAGCATTAGCGCATCGAGCACAACCGGGTCCGCTGAGAGGAGCACCCGCGGTTCACTTCTCGAGTAGAGCGAGCGGAAGTGCGGTCCGCCGATATACTGGTAGCGCTCCAGCGTCAGCAGGGTCAACGCCCATGAGGCCCGCAACTCCGGAATCGCCGCGATCTCCGCCACCGCGATCGGCGCGTTCGCCTCGCTGATAAAAAAACGGCTATTGTTACTGATGTTCCAAAGGGTGGCGTTTACGAGCGCCCCGTTGATGCCGAGCGCGGGATGGTCCGTCACCATGGGCAGGTTGATCCAGAAATCGACGCCGACCAGCAGGTCTTCTGGTAAGAAGCTCTTCCGGGTGACCAGCGACGGGAGTTCGGTCTCGCCGAAAATCCGCCGCGCCAACGGGCTCGAAAACTCCCGCGGCAAAGGGCTCTCGTAATACCACAGGTCGCTGAACAGTTCACCGGAATCGAGGTAGCGCACAGGCACTCCGTCAAAGTAGTCCCCCTCCGGACGCCGCGAAAGGGGCGGCAGGTAGCCCACCGCACGCAGCCGCGACTCCTGCGCGTCCAACAAAAACAACTCGCCGCGCTCAAAACCGCGGCGGCGCAGCGCCGTTATGACCGCCCGCGTGAGCGCACGCGGCGTCGCCAACCCGGGACCGGAGTTGGAATACACCTTCAGCCCCGCGCGCCGATGCTCCCCCGGCTCCAAGCGCTTGCCCGTCGCCTCCTCGAACTGCTGGAAGAGCGCCTCCACGGCCGTCTCGTAGTGTGACTCCCCGAATCCGTCCACACCGTACTCCCACACCTTTCCTAGAAAAGGAGCGCGCGCCTCGTCCTCAAATCCCCAGAAGGCGCCCGCTGCCGGAAGCGCCAGTAAGAACATTGCAAAAACGGGAACACCGATTTTTTCTAAACCCATTGCGATCAAGACTCGTCCAAGAGAACAATGATAAGCTTTCAAGAGAAGACCTTTTTCCGCCTTTCCCTGTTCATCGCGCTATTTCTAGCCGTCGGCTGCGGTCGGCGCGAACCCACGGCGGAAGAAACCCTCGCCGAAGCCGAGAGTTTTCTCGCCACAGGCGAATTCCGCACCGCCATTGAACGCCTCGAAGCCTACGACGAAATCCACGAGGGCCGTCCCGAAATCGTGGAAACACTCGCCGAAGCCTACGCCGCCGAAGGCGACATGGCACTCTCCGCCTTTCACTATCTCCGCCTCGCTGACATTGTCCCCGGCGATCCGCTTCCCCTTCTCTTCGCCGCAGGTGCCCTGCGTGAGGCCGGCGACGCCCCCGGCGCAGTCCGCGCCTACGAGCACTACCTCGAACAGAACCCTGAAGACACTGCTGTCTGGCGTACCCTCGCCCAACTGCACCTCGAACGCGGCAACCGCCAAGAAGCCATTGAAGCATACCTACGCTCCAACCGGCACAACCCCGACGGCACCACCCAAGTCGCCATCGGCCGCCTCTTCCTCCAAGGCAACAACCTTGCCCAGGCCCAGTCATGGTTTGCCTCCGCCGCCGAAAAACGTGACGAAGCCCGCCCTGAAGCCTTCCTCGGCCTCATCGAAACCGCCCTCGCCGCCAACCGCCCCGGCGACGCCGAAACCGTCCTCCGCCAGATGGACGAAGAATTCCCGCGCCTCTTCGACCGCTCCCGCCTCGCCCCGAAACGCCGTGAACTCGTCGCTTGGCGCGAACGCCAGGACGAAGCCCGTCGCGCCGCCGAAGCCCTCTCCCGCGCCCGCCGCGAAGCGGAACAGCGCGCGACACCACCGCCCGATCCGCCGGTCGTTGCCGAGCCCACGCCCACACCCGCCGAAGACGCCACCCGCGCGGCCCGCCGTGAGTCGGAGCGCGTCGCCGAACAATTACGTGAAGCCGCCCGCGCCGAAGCCGCACGCGCCGACACACGCCCCGCCCGCGAACCCGGTGAAACCGCACCCCCCGAGCCCGAACCGTCCGACGCTCTTGCACGCGCCCGGCGCCTTCTCGACGACAGCGACGCCTCCGCGGCTGTCTCCGCTTTCCGCGAAGCCCTCCGCGACGACCGCGACAACCCTGAAGTGTGGATGGGTCTGAGCGAAGCGCAGTTGCGCGCTGGACAAGCCGACTGGGCGCAGGCCTCCGCCAGTGAAGCTGTGCGCCGCGACCCATCCAACCCTGTGTACACCATGCAGTTCCTGCGCGCCGCCCACCAAGCGCTTCCCCCCGACCGCCTCATCCGTGAAATTGAGCGTGCTCGTGACCGTTTTCCCGAAAGCCCCGATATCCTCTTCGCCCTCGCCCGCGCTTACGATGAAGTAGGCAACGACCCGCGAAGCGCACGGGTCTATTACCGACGCTACCTCGAACTTGCAGGGCCCGAGCACCCGCGCCGCAACCACGCCGAAGCTGCTCTACGTCGCCTCTGATCCTCGTGCAAACGCCGCGAGCTGACGCACCCCTGGCTTCTGCGTTGCCGGAAGTCTATTGGCGATCTGACCGCAGAGTCTCCAGCGGCAACCGTCCGAATCCATAAGACGGGACTCCGGAAACGGGAGCTCAAAGCACGGGGATAGACCGGAAAATGCGGGCCGACGGCGCCATTCGAGCCTGCCCGCCAGCGACGAACACGCGCGCAGCCAGACCTTCGCCGTCGCCGGCGGACAGCACGGGCTAACCCGCAAGCAAGGGATGTCAGCCGCGGGGGTCTTCCAGCGCACAATATCCCGCCCGTGAGCGCGCCACCGCCAGATCCACGTTGTCGAGGAATTCGACGGGCCGGCACGGCGGCGGCCGCTTCAGCATAGCAAGGACACGCGCCCCTTCTCCGTCTTCCAGCCAATCGCGCGTTCCCAGCGCACGGCCCTCCGTGAGAAACCGTGCGCGCAGCCGCAGCAGCTCGTGCGGCTGCAGCTCCCCGCCGTTCCTCACCGCTTCCAGCAACGCCGCCGGGTCGATCCTCGCCCCCGTGCCGTCGCCCT
>SKLD01000248.1 GCA_007123395.1 Opitutales bacterium | reverse complement strand
CGGATTCGCGCCCGCATACCCGGCGCGCTGCCGGTTTCAGCGCTGGTTCTCTTTGAGTTCCGGCAGTCCGTGCGGCTGCAGGTGCGGTTGCGGCGCAAGGACCGGAGTCTCGGGTTCGGCAAGGCGGAGGGCGCGGCCATGTTGCGCGACTTGCAGTCCGATCTGGCGAACGGGGTGGTCCGTGTCGTGCCCTGCGATTGGGCGGAGGTCTTTGCCTTGGCGGAGATGCTGAGCGCGAAGCACACGGAGGACGGCGGGCACCGCTTTGCCGATATCCTGCACGTGGCGACGGCGCTCCACCTCGGCGCGCCGGAGTTCCTGACCTTCGACGACAATCAGCAGGCGCTCGCGGAGGCCGAAGGGATGACGGTGCCGAAAGACGTTGCCGCAGGCTGAGTCGCCGCGTCCCCCAAGGGCGCGAATCGGTCGGCGCAGAGAGTTGTCGCCGTGCCACCGGCGCTGTGAGTAACCCGGTGAATATTTTCCAATATCTCATCCTTGTCATCGGGCTGGATTTTTGACCGCTTGGAGGCTGTTCGGGGGCGTCCGCCCGAAAAAATCAAATGAACTTCGGAAAACCCGTTGACACTATATTTTGGGGTGTTCTAGCGTCTCCAACCCTATATCTTGTGGTGGGTTTGATGGTTTCGTGCCTGCTGGCCTCTCCGGATATAGGGCTTTCTCTTCTTTTCCGTGCCGTCTCCGGCGCGGTGTATTCCTGACCATTCATACCGCAAATAACCATGGACACGACCACTTACAAAATCGGCAACAAGACCTTCACCCTCGACCGCGCAAAAGCAGAGGCTGCCTACGCGGCCAAGCGGATCATCAACGGCCGCGACACGATGTTCTTCAACATCCTCCCGCTCAAGTACCAGTGGGCCTACGACCTCTACCGGACGATGAAGAACAACCACTGGGAGCCGGAGGACATTCCCATGCAAAAAGACGTCGAGCAATGGCGCGACACCTCCGGCAATATCTCCGACATCGACCGCTGGATCATCAAGATGGCTATCGGCTACTTCAGCGCGGCGGAGGGTATCGTGGGCGACAACATCATCCACGTCACCCGCGAGGTGGTCACTGCGCCGGAGCTAAAGCTCGTTCTCGGGCGCCACGCCCACGAGGAGAATATCCACGCCGATAGTTTGGTGTATATGATCAGCTCGCTGGGGATCAATCCCCACGAGTGCGAGGCGATGTTCGAGGACATCCCCACGATCAAGGAGAAGAACAGCCTCGTCGTGAACAACAGCCGCGCCCTGCGCAAGGACCTCGATTTCACCGACACGCGCAACAAGCAGGAGTTGGCGAAGAACATGTTCCTCTTCGGGCAGTGCATGGAGGGCACGCAGTTCTACGGGCTCTTCGGCATGGTCCTGAGCCTCTACCGGCAGAACAAGTTTCCCGGCATCGGCCAGATGTTCCGCTACACCCTGCGCGACGAGTCCAACCACATCTCCCTCTTCAAGGACCTGCTCCTCGACCTCGTGGACGAAAATCCCGATGTCTGGACCGACGCCTTCCAAGCCGAACTCGTCGAGCTGATGAAGGAGGCGGTGCGCCTCGAAAAGGCCTTCATCAACGACTGCCTGCCCGTCAACGCCCTCGGCCTCAGCGCGCAGGAGTTTTCGCAGTATATCGACTACATCGCCGACCGCCGCCTCGAAGGCGTCGGCCTGTCGCCGCTCAATCCCGGTATCCAGAATCCGCTGCCATGGCTCGCGGAACTCATGGACGTCTCCAAGGAGCAGAATTTCTTCGAGGGCCGCGTCACCGAATACCAAAAGGCCGCCGCCCTCGATTCCGTCGACGACGACGACCTCTGACCGGTCCCGCCGCCGCCAATCCCGCCCCCGGCGGACGGCTCCCCGCCCTCCGCCCGTTTCCTCTCCATCACGCTTCCACACACACCGAACACCGCACATCCGCCATGCTACGACATTCCGCATTTGAAGAAGACCTCGCCCTGAAACGCTTCGCCTACGCGCCCGCCGACTCCAAGCCCCGCTTCGACTGGGCCGGGGTCGTGCGCGACAACGCCCGCTTCCCCGCCGACATGATGCCCGACACCGTCAAGGTGAAGATCGACGACGATGTCTGCGACTTCGACCTCGGCGAGATCGCCGAGACCGTCGGCGGCGCGCTCACTAACCTCCTCCTCTCCCGCGACGAGGAGGAAAACGCCATCTACACCGACAAGAACCGCGAGTTCGTGGGCCTTGTCGCCCGCGCCGTGGCCGCGCGCCTTGCCAATCTCGCGCAAGAGGGCAAGGCCCTTACCCTGAGTGAGCGCGAGATCTACATCCTCATCGAGAAGACCCTCATTGAGAACAACGCCCCTGATGTTGCGAAAAGCCTCCTCATGCTCCGCAACGCCGGGCGCGATGTGGAGCCGTATCCCGTCAACGTGCGCGTCATCCGGCGCAACAGCAAAGAAGTGCCATGGGACGACGGCAAGGTGGAGGTCGCCGTGCGGAAGGCATTTCTCACCCTTGGGCTCGACTCCGAGCCCGCCGTGGCCGTGGCCAAAGCCGTCGGCGACCGTGTGCGCGGGCTCAACGTCTCGCGCATCCACATCGAGGAGATCCAGGACATCGTGCAGGAAGAGCTGATGCGCCTCGGCCATTTCAAGGTCGCCGAGGCCTACATCCTCTACCGCGCACACCGGCGCGCCCTGCGCGAGGCCGAGGCGCGGGATAGTTCCGGCGACGACGCCCGCCAAGAGAGCATGATCCTCATCACGCTGCCCGACGGCGCGAATATCTTCTGGGACGGCGCCGACCTCAAGCAGCGTATCGACTACGCCATGATCGGCCTCGATCTCTGCATGACGCGCGAGCAGATCGAAGTGGAGCTGCGCCGCTCCATCTATCCCGAGATGAAACTCGCCGACCTGCGCAAGACGATCATCCTCAACGCCAAAAGCCTCACCGAGCGCGACGCCGACTTCGGCAAGTTCGCGGGCCGCATCCTCCTCACCTATATCTACGAGGAAGTGCTCGACTGGAACATCGCCGAGCACGGCATCGGGCGCCTCAAGGAGTTTCACCAGAAAGCCTTCCGCCGCTACATCAAGCAGGCCGTCAGCATCGAGCGGCTCCAGCCCGTCCTCGCCGAACGCTACGATATCGATGTCCTCGCCGAGGCCCTCGATCCCGGGGCCGACATGGACTTCGACTTCCACGGCATCCAGACGCTCTACGACCGCTACCTCATCGTCGACAAGACGCGCCGCGACCCGCGCCGCCTCGAGACCCCGCAGTTCTTCTGGATGCGCGTGTCCATGGGTCTCTTCATTGAGGAGAAGGAGAACGCCGAAGACTGGGTCGTCCAGCTCTACAACCTCTACAAGAGCCGCCGCTTCTGCTCCAGCACACCCACGCTCTTCAACAGCGGCACGCTCCACAGCCAGCTCTCCTCCTGCTACCTCTACAAGGTCGACGACTCCATCGAGAGCATCATGATGCGCGGCATTGCCGAAAACGCCTTCCTCTCCAAGTGGGCGGGCGGCCTCGGCGGATCGTGGACCTCCGTGCGCGGCACCGGGTCCTACATCAAGGGCACCAACGGCGAGAGCCAGGGCGTCATCCCGTTCCTCAAGATGCACAACGACCAGCTCGTCGCCGTCAATCAAGGCGGCAAGCGGCGCGGCTCCGGTTGCGCCTACCTCGAAACATGGCACAACGACGTCTACGACTTCCTCGAGTTGCGCCGCAACGTGGGCGACGACCGCCGCCGTACCCACGACATGAATACGGCCAACTGGATCCCCGACCTCTTCATGAAGCGCCTCGTCAAGCGCTCCGAGGCGGGCGCGAAGAAGCACTGGACGCTCTTCCGCACCAACGAGGTGAAGGATCTCCACGACCTCTACGGCGCCGCCTTCGAAGAGCGCTACGAGCACTACGAGCAACTCGCCGAGGAGGGGCGCATCTGGAGCCGCAAGGTCGAGGTCGTCGACCTGTGGAAGCAAATGCTGCGCATGCTCTTCGAGACGGGCCACCCGTGGATCACCTTCAAGGATCCCTGCAACGTCCGTAGCCCGCAGGACCACTGCGGCGTCATCCACAGCTCCAACCTCTGCACCGAGATCACGCTCAACACCGGGGCCGACGAGACCGCCGTGTGCAATCTCGGCTCCGTGATTCTTGAGAATCACCTCAACGCCGACGGATCGCTCGACCTCGAAAAGCTGCGCGAGACCATCCGCATCGCCGTGCGCGCGCTCGATAACGTCATCGACATAAACTTCTACCCGACGGAGGCCGCCCGCAACGCCAACATGCGCCACCGCCCCGTCGGTCTCGGTGTCATGGGCCTGCAAAACGCCCTCCTCAAGAAGGGGCTCGCCTTCACCAGCGAAGAGGCCGTCGAGTTCAACGACGAGTTCATGGAAGCCATTGCCTACTATGCCTACGAGGCCTCCAGCGACCTCGCCTCCGAGCGCGGCGCCTACAGCACTTACGAAGGCTCCAAGTGGTCGCGCGGCCTCCTCCCGCAGGACACGCTCGACCTCCTCGAAAAGGAGCGCGGCGTCGCCCTCGACGTGCCGCGCGGCGGCAGGATGGACTGGCAGTCCGTGCGCGACAAGATCGCACGCCAGGGCATGCGCAACTCCAATGTCCTCGCCATCGCGCCCACCGCCACGATCTCGAACATCATGCATTCGAGCCCGTGTATCGAGCCGACCTACAAAAACCTCTACGCCAAGAGCAACCTCGGGGGCGAGTTCGTCATCCTCAACCCCTACCTCGTCAAGGAACTGAAGCGCCGCCACCTCTGGGACGACGACATGCGCGACCAGCTCAAATACTTCGAAGGCGACCTCTCAAAGATCGACCGCATCCCCGACGACATGCGCGACCGCTACCAGACCGCCTTCGACATCGACTACATCTGGATAATCCGCGCCGCCGCCCGTCGGCAGAAGTGGATCGACCAGAGCCAGTCGGTCAACCTCTGGCTCTCCAAGCCCGACCTCAAGACGCTCTCGCACATGTACCGCGCCGCATGGGAGCAGGGACTCAAGACGACCTACTACCTGCGCACGATCGGTGCCTCCAATATCGAGAAGGCCACTGTGAGCATGAAGGCGGAGCAACCCAAGCGCGCCTACACCGAGACCGAGAAAGAAGCCTGCTCCCTCGAAGCACGTATGCGCGGAGAAGAATGCGAAGCCTGCCAGTGAGCCGCCGCGTTTCCAAGGACCTACCCAAAACCACACCTGACTGACCTGAGGCGCCCCGGAATATCCGCCGGGGCGCCTTTCGTAGCGACGGAGCCACGCCTCCGTCGATCCCGCGGTGGCAAAGCCGTAGCTGCCAGACCTTGGGTCGGCAGTCCGTGGTCTTGCGCCGGGATCGCCGGTGCTGCGTGCGGGTGCGGCGGAGTGTTCGCGGCGTCCCGGCGTCGGCGGGGTGCGGAGCAAGCTCACGCACCTACTTCGGCGGGGCGGGTAGCGGGACCGCGTGAAAGCGGGACTCCAACGCGTACAACGGCGGCTAAGGTTGGAGTTCCGCTTAGGCGGTCTCGGTGCGGCGGGTCGGTGGCAGTGCCGTGGCGGAGCTACCGTCTTGGCCTTCGAGCGCGATGCGGCGCAGCGGGAACGTCGACTTCAGCCGGTGACTGCGGCGGCGGGGTGCGGAGCAAGCTCACGCACCTACTTCGGCGCGGCGGGTAGCGGGACCGCGTGAAAGCGGGACTCCAACGCGTACAACGGCGGCTAAGGTTGGAGTTCCGCCTTTAGGCGGTCTCGGCGCGGCGGGTCGGTGGCAGTGCCGTGGCGGAGCTACCGTCTTGGCCTTCGAGCGCGATGCGGCGCAGCGGGAACGTCGACTTCAGCCGGTGACTGCGGCGGCGGGATAAAGTATCCTTGATCCCAACGGCTTCCGGCAAAGTCCCCCGGCAAATCCAATCTCTGGGGAAGGTTTGCTACGTGGCGACGGAGCCCGCTCCGTCGACCCCACAGTGGTAAAGCCGTAGCTGCCAGACCTTGGGTCGGCAGTCCGTGGTCCTGCGGCGTGCTCCGGAAGAAATATAAAACAACGTTTATTGCTGATTGACAAACCAGGAAATCCAGTCAGGGTAATTGGCATGAGCAAGGAAACGGAATCGAACGGGGACGCTGGGACAACGGCGGCGGAGCCGCGCAATCTTGTGGTTTCGCGGCGTGTGCCGGGGAAGGTGCGGCGGTTGCCGCGGGCTTGCGCGCCGGAAGGGTGCGACGGGTATTACCATGTGGTCAGCCGGATCAACGGTCGGGCGCGTTTGCTGACGGACACGCGGCGGGAGGGGTTCCGGGAGCTGCTGGGCAGGGTGGCGGACTTTTGCGGGGTGGAGGTGCTGACGTATTGCTTTATGGAGAACCACTTTCATCTGCTCGTGCGGGTGCCGGGGGAGCTTGGGGAGATCGACGACGAGGAGCTGCTGCGGCGTTCGGCGCTGTTGTATGGCGCGCCGGCGTCGCGGGGGCGTCAGCCCTTGTCGCTGGCGGGGATCCGGGGCGCCTTGGAGCGGGGCACGGCGGAGGAGCGCGAGGCGATGCGGGCGCTGCTTATTGGGCGGATGGGATCGCTGCCGATGTTTGTGAAGATATTGAAGCAGCGCTTCTCGCTGCGCTACAATCGTGAGCACGGTCGGCTGGGGACCTTGTGGGAGGGACCGTTCCGCAGCGTGCTGGTGGAGCCGAGGCGTCACGCCTTGTCGGTGGTGGGGGCGTATATCGATTTGAATCCGGTGCGCGCGGGGATTGTGGAGGATCCGAAGGATTACCGTTTCAGCGGCTACGGAGAGGCGGTGGGGCAGGGGAAACCGGAGGGGCATGTGTTGCTGCGGCGGCTGGTGTTGTTGGGTTCGGGGGTTCAGGGTGCCGGGGTTGAGGGTTCGGATGCGGACGGCGGCGTGAAGGAGGGGTCGGTCCGTGCGGGGGCGGGCGCTAAGGAGGTGTCCGCGGCTGACCTGTCCGCCGTAGCCGACCCGGCGAAGGTGGAAGCACGCGGCACCTGTGGCGCGAAGGACGGATCGGGCGGCGGTGACGGAGGAGCCGGGGACGCTGGCGTAGCCGGCGGCCATTCTGGCCTGCGGAAGGATGGGAAGGAAGCGGCGGGTGATGCCGCGGGGTCCGGCGACAGTCGGGCGGGGCGGGACCCGGCGCTTGGAAGGGACCGGGCTACGGAAGGCCGGGGACAGGAATGTCCCCTCTCCGGGGAAGGACGCGGACAGGTGCCGAGCCGCTTGCGGCGACACTCGCGAAGCCCATGTCCGCTCTCCGACAAGGACCTGCGGGCAGAGGCGCAGGAGTATCGGAAGCTGTTGTACGGGGAGGCGGCGCGGACGCGTCGGGGCGGTGGCGCGGTGGTGGAGTTGGAGAAGGCGTGGGCGGTGGAGCGCGAGGGCGGGAAGCTGTCGCTGGCGCAGTTGCTGCGCTGCCGTGTGCG
>SKLD01000488.1 GCA_007123395.1 Opitutales bacterium | reverse complement strand
GAATCTCGCCGAACATCGGGTGCCAGTAGGTTCCGTGAGATGCCGTGCGGACCAGTTTCGCGACTCCGGGAGTCGCCGCGCCTCCATCACTCTGCACTGCGCCAACAAGATGGATTGAATCTCCGCTCGCTCCGGCAATCAGGACCGGAGCGTCCGGAGTGCCTGTCGACCGCACGGCGAATCCGGTGCCGCCGACCGGATTGCCCGATGCGTCGAGTTTGAGAATACCCGGCGCACGATAACCGGCAAAGCCCGAGAAGCTGCCCGCCACCCGGATCGACTCCCCGTCGTCTGCAACGAATACGCTGTCGATCCGCTGCCCGCGGAAAGCCGCTGCGTCCCGGCGCGGCGCGGCAAACTCCGGGTCGACGGTCCCGTCCGGCAGAATCCTCGCGAGCCCATAGCGCAGAACCGCTGAGCAGGTCTCCGTCGTCGAAAGCAAAGGATGTGTCGAGGCGCCCGTCCGCGAGCAACCGGTGGACGGTGTTGGCAGCCAAACCCTGTCGATTTCCAACGCCCACCGGCTGCACCAAGGCAACAATCCGTCCGCGGCTGTCGAAGGCAAGGCTCCGCGGCGGCCACGCGAAAAGGGGCGATGAAAAGAACGGGTCGACCCCGCCGCCGGGAATCCAGTCCAGTCGCCACGCCCTTTAGTCCGCAGCCTCCGCGGATACTTCGAGCCGCACATGCTTGTAGGGGTGCCAGTCGAGAAGGTTGGCGTACCAGCCCCGCACCTCGGGCCGGATGAGGTAGACGGTCACATACGTGTAGACCGGACAGATGACTTGCCGCTCGAAGAGCATGGACTCCGCTTCGGCGAAGACCGCATGGCGAACTTCCGGATCGCGGATGCGGTCGGAACGGTCGATGAGGGCATCATACGCTTCGTCCGACCATCCGCTGAAGTTGTTCGCGCTCGCCGTCGTCCAGAGCGACAGGAAAGTGTGGGGGTCGAGGTAATCGCCGATCCACGCCGCCCGTGCGATGTCGAAGTCGCCGTTTGCGCGGAGATCCAAGTACACGCGGAATTCCACGTTGCGTAGGCGGATGTCGATCCCAAGGTCGCGCCGCCACATGGCTTGGACGGCCTCGGCAATGCGCTGATGGCTCTCTGATGTGTTGTATAGCAGCTCGAGCCGGGGAAAGCCTTCGCCTCCCGGAAAGCCCGCCTCAGCGAGAAGCCGCCGCGCTTCATCGAGGTCGCCCGGCGGCATGGAGGGCGGCTCGTATCCCGCGAGGCCCGGCGGAGTGAAGCTCTTCGCCGGAATTTGTCCGGCGCCGAGTATCCCGTCGGTAATCGCGCGGCGGTCCACGGCAAGACTCAGGGCACGGCGTACCCGCGGATCATCGAGCGGCGGGCGGTCGTGATTAAAAAGGTAGTAGTAGGTCCCCAAATACGGATCAATGCGGAGAACTTCAGGCTCGTTACGCCGGTAGTGCCGCACCCGCGGGGGCGGCAGTGCCTCCGTGATATGCAACTGCCCGGCTTGAAAGGCGCGTTCCTCCGCGCCAAGGTCCGCGATCGGAAAGAAGCGGATGGCATTGAGCGCAACGGTCTCCGCGTCCCAATAATGCGGATTCGCCACCGTTTCGATCAGCTGATTGGCCCGCCACTGCCCGAGCAGAAACGGCCCGTTGCCCACGAGTCGTCCCGGCACCGCCCAGCGCGTGTCGCGGTGCAACGGGTCGCCCTCCGCCCGCAGGACCGACTCCCGCAACGGAAACGTCGCCGGGTGCATGAGCAGCTGTAGAAAATATGGCGCGGGCGCGCGGAGCCGCACGCGGAGTTCCGCCGCCGAAACGACCTCGACAGCCACCGTGCCGAAGTCATCCGTCTCGCCGCGGTGGAAGGCCTCCGCCCCCTCCACGGCATAAAGCATCGTCGCATAGGGAGCGGCCAACGCGGGTGAGAGCAAACGCCTCCACGAAAAGGCGAAATCATACGCCGTGAGCCGTTCGCCGTCCGACCACCGCGCCTCCGGCTGCATGTAAAAGCGGTATTCCAGCCCGTCCTCACTCACGCTCCAGTCCGCCGCCGCGCCGGGCACCGGTTCGAGGGTCTCCGGATGGGGTGCGACCAAACCCTCAAAGAGCGCGAAGAGTATGTTGAAGGCCGAAACCGAAGTTGTGAGATGCGGGTCAAGACGCTCCGGCTCCGGCCCGCTTCCGACAAGCAGAATGCCCGCCTCCGTTGCACGGTCCACCGCCCGCGGGCGATCGCAGCCGTAACTCAGGAAGAGGGTGCATGCCAACACAGCAACCCACGGCGCCCGCAACCAACGTCTTGGCATCCGCACCCGCCTTCGCCCACGATTTCTCATGCATCCAAGGAGGTTCTACCCGCGCCTCCGCGTCAAGGCGGGAAGGCCGCCCCCCCTCGGGTGGAAACGCGTCTCCCGGTGTCACCGCGCGCCCAGTTCGGTCAGGAAGCGGCGGGCATCGGTATTGCCGGGCTCGATGCGCAGCACTTCCTCGAATTGTGCCGCCGCCTCGTCGGCGCGCCCCAGCCGCATAAGGGCGACACCGTAGTTCATACGCGCGTTCACGCGGTCCGGACGAAGGCGCACGACCGCGCCAAACTCCTCCGCCGCTTCCGCCGTGCGCCCCGCGCGGGCGAGGCCGATCCCGTAGTTGTAGCGCGCGTCGGCAAAGGCCGGATCGAGCCGCGCGGCCTCACCGTAGAGTTCCGTGGCCGCGGCGGGGTCTTCCGCCGACAGCGCATTGGCGAGGTTGAAGCGGGCAACGGCGTTCCCCGGGTCCGCCTCGACGGCGGCGCGGTAGTGATACTTCGCCGCCGCCGCATCGCCGCGCCCCGCAAGGAATTGACCGATATTGATGTGTGCCGCGGCATGAGACGGGTCAATTTCCAGCGCGCGGCGGTATTGCTGCATGGCGCCCAAGCCGTCACCCCGGCGCGCAAGCGCAAGGCCCCAGTTGACCCGCGTCGTGGCCGAGTCGGGCCGGATCTCCGCCGCCCGGCGGAAGTGGCTGATTGCCTCGGCGTGGCGACCCCCGCCGGACAAAGCCATGCCGAGACCGTTCAATGCGTCGACCGAATCCGGACGGACCCGTAGAACCTTCTCAAAGGCATCCGCCGCCTCACTGTGACGCCCAAGGGAAAGTAGCACATCCCCGAGTTCGAAGCGGGCGCGGGTGTAGTGCGGCACGATCTCCAGAACCGCCCGGTATTGGATCTCCGCCGCGAAGGGATCACCCGTGCCTTCAAGAAAGCGCGCAAAGCGCTCGCGCAGGACCCAGTCGTCCGGCGGAGCGGAACGAAGCGCCTCTTCGTAGAACAAACGCATACTCTCTAACGCCCTGCGTGTCATTCCCTCCCGCAGCCGCGCTACCTCTGTTTCGAGCACTTCGATTCGTCCGGCATTGCCTGATTGAAAAGTAAAGGGAGGTCGCTGCAAACGGTCACGCACGTATTCAAGCACTTCGGCACGATCCCTTTCGGTGAATCCCAAAGCCGCCGCAGAGGCCTCAAGAGAGGTCGGCGGCGCTCCACTGTCACGAACGCGCACCCGCTCCGGCAAACGCTCCGCCACCACCTCAAGCAAGCCCGCTGCCAAACGGTGATTGCCCGCAAAGTTGAAATGCACATGCTCGTAAAAAACCTCCGCCCCCGGCAAATCGAGGGAGAAACCGCCGCCGAGCGCCGCCGCCGCATCATAGAAGCCGATCTCCCCGCCCCGGCGCTCCGCCTCCGCACGGATGATTGTGTTGAGACGCGAGTCGGCGCGCACGCGTAATGTGTCCAAGTCCTGCGCCCGCAGATAGGCAGCCCGTGCCTCCTCGTCCCGACCGAGTGCTTCAAGGCAAACCGCCATACGGTATTGCAGCTCAGCATAGTCGCCGTCCAAGCCGGCTGCACTCTCGTAAGCTTCGAGGGCCGCTGCGTAATCGGCTGCGTCCTCCGCCGCCGCCCCGGAGTGGAAAAGTTCACGCCATCGCTCTTTTGCTTCAAAATTCTCTGCGTGCGCTGAACCGAAGGGCGGACAATCCCTCACATTCGTCGCCACAGTGGAAAGCACGACATCGGCTCCGGAAGCTGCCGCATAGTTGAGAATGTCCCTAAGATTCGCCTCAAAATGACGATAGATTGCTTCCATGCGGTGATCATCGGCCGATACTTGCTGCTCGATGAAAAGTTCCAATCCACGCCACTCTGTTGGCTCGTCCGCACGGCTGCGCAGTATTTGCGCCAATTCGTCAAGAGCCTGGCCGATTCGGGTTCGTCCGAGCGCCATACGTGCGCGGATAAGCCCGAGCCGCGGTGCCTGGGGGCCGAAAACTGTTCCGGCGCCGAAAGGTCCCACGACTTCGTTATTTCCCATGTATACGATCCATAGGTCACCCTCCATGCCCGCACAGTCACGCGCGATTTCCCGCACGACGTGCGAGTTGATCGCCGTCACGGCAACATTCACGACCTCGAAACGGACACCGGGATACCGCTCGCGGAGCATCACTTCGAGGAACCGCGCCACGCCGTAAGCAGATTCCGGATCTCCCATCGCGGCGGATTCGCCCAGTAGAAAGATGCGGTATGTCTCCGCGTCTTTTTCCGCCGGAATGGCTAACGGGTGCAACGACCGGGCAAGTGCGTCCGGAAAGAACCGGCGGGTGAAGTCACGGTTCTCCACATAGACAGGTTCCCCGCCTATCGCAGAGCGGAGGAAATACTGCGTCGGATACCCATGACCCGTCATACGCAACGCTCCCTCCAGCACCAGCAGAAGCAGCAGCGGAAGAGCCAATGCCGCCGCGCGAAATATCCACAAACGGCCCGCCGAAATCCGCCTTGCCGACGGAGTCCCTGCGGTTGTTTGCCCAACCCGTCTTTCCATGCCTCAATCTCAACGGAGCTGAATCCACGGGCAAGTCGGAATCGACCGCGCGCGATTGGGTGAACGCTCCTCCTCTAAGGACGAGGTAATGTTGCTACCTCGATTCAACCGCTGTCCGGCGGCAACGAACGCACGCGTGGGCGTCTTGCCGACCGGAGTCCGCTTTCCGGCAGCACCTCCGCCGACGGTTGCATCGATTTGCCTAAATCCAAAGACAGATACGCGGCGACAAAATCCCGCGTGCCCACGACCGCACCGCGCAGAAACTCCGGTATCTGCCGCAACATCGGGGCCGGTTCCAGACAAGCCTCCGAAAAAGGGTCGGCACCTTTCCGGAATCCCTCCTGCCCGACATCATCCTTCACCGCCAAAAGCCGCCCATATGAATCCACAAACCGATCACAATCAAAAGTTTCTGGCGAAGACTCCCGCCCAAGCATGGAGAGAATCCCGTCCCGCGCCCACTCCCGCAACCCGCGCGACCCCGCTCCGCCCATCGCGGCCCCGTAGCCGCTCCAGCGATAAGCCTCCGCCCGCTCCACCAAGCCAGCTCGCACCGGATTCAGCTCAATATACGCCCCCACCACACGCAGCACTTGGGGCGAGTCCTGCACCATGCAGCTCTTGAAACGCTCCGCCCAAAGCGTCCCCACGCGCCCCCGCTCACCGTTATACCACACGGTGTAACGCTGCTTCAGCGTCTTCATCAAACCCGCAAGGCTCCCCATGCGCCCGCGTAAGTGCGCCCGTAACTCCTCAGCATCAGACGACTCCGTCGCTAATGTTGCCGCCACCCGGCGCGCGTTCATGTTGATATACGGACACTTGTCCTCACCGTAAAGCGCTCGGAAACGCCGCACCAACTCCTCGTCGGTCACTTCCCTCTCCGCCGGGTCCACCCGCACGAGAATATGGAAGTGGTTCGACATCAAACAGTATGTCAAAACCTCCACCCCGCAGAAGTCCGCCACCCGTCGCAACTCCCAAACAAAGCGATCCTTCGCCTCGTCATCCCCCAGCAGACGCTCCTTGTTCACGCACCGGCCATAGCAGTGGTAACAAGCAGGTCCGTCCGTCCGCACATAACGCAAAGTATAGGGTTGTGTATACATCTCAAGCGTATCCTCCCGCCCCCCGCCCATACCGTCAAGAAAAATGTCAGACATTTGTAGGTCGCGCTCGGCATGTCTGTTGGAGGGCTTGGTTTCAGCGCTTCTTTTTTTTGAGCTTCAGATCGTAGAGGTCGGTGCGGCGGTCTTTCCAGTTGCGGACGCTGCCGCTCTCGTGGAGTTCCTTGAGGAGGTCGAGGTCGATGTCGCAGATGAGGACCATTTCAGTATTCGGGGTGGCCTCGGCGACGATGCCGGTGCTGGGAAAGGCGAAGTCGCTGGGGGAAAAAACAGCGGACTGGGAGTATTGGATATCCATGTTGTCAACGCGCGGGAGGTTGCCGACGTTGCCGGAGATGGCGACGTAGCACTCGTTCTCGACAGCGCGGGCGTGGGAGCAGAAGCGCACGCGCTGGTAGCCCGTCTGCAGGTCGGTCATGAAGGGCACGAAGAGGATTTCCATGCCCTGTTCGCGGAGGATGCGGGGCAGCTCCGGGAACTCCACGTCGTAGCAGATAAGGATGCCGATTTTGCCACAGTCGGTGTCCATGACGGCGATCTCGGACCCGCCATGCATGCCGTAGCTCTCGCGCTCGCTCGGGGTGACGTGGATTTTCTTGGTCATTTCCCATGTACCGTCGCGGCGGCAGAGGAAGGCGGCGTTGTAGAGCTTGTTACGCTCGAGCAGCGGCATGGAGCCTGTGATAATATTGACGTTGTAGCTCACGGCAAACTCGCACATTTTCTCGAAGAGCGGAGTCGTATACTTCGCCAGTTCACGGATGGCCTCGGCCGGCGTCATCTCGTTGTATTTGACCATGAGGGGCGCGTTGATGAACTCCGGAAAGAGGATGAAGTCCGAGTGGTAGTCGCTCACCGTATCGATGAAGTATTCGGCTTGGTCGACGACGGTATCGAGGCGAGTGGCGGGGCGCATTTGCCACTGCACAACGCCGAGGCGAACCTCCCGTTTTTTTACGCTGATGAGCTTTGGTTTCTCTTCGTAGTAAATGTTGTTCCATTCGAGGAGGGTAGCGTATTCCTTGGACTCGGAATCACCCTCGAGGTAGCCCTTGAGCACTTTTTTGACGTGAAACCCGTTGCCGAGCTGAAAGCTGAGGATGGGATCGGAGATCTCACGCTGGCGCACGCGGTTGATGTATTGGCGCGGGGTTAATTTATCGGCGTATTCCTCGTAACCGGGAATACGCCCGCCCGCCACGATGGCGCGGAGGTTGAGGTTTTCGCACAGCTCCTTGCGGGCATCGTACATGCGCCGTGCCAGCCGCATGCCCCGGAACTCCGGATGCACGAATACTTCGATGCCGTAGAGGACGTCGCCCTCCGGGTCGTGGGTATCGAAGCGCCCCTCGCCAATGATTTCGCCGTAGGTGTGACGGTCGCCGAATTTGTCGTAGTCGACGATGATGGAAAAGGCGCAGCCCACCACCCTGCCGTTGAGTTCCACGCCGATTTGCCCCTCGGGAAAAATCTTCAGAAGCCGCGCAAAATCGCGCT
>SKLD01000495.1 GCA_007123395.1 Opitutales bacterium | reverse complement strand
GGCGCGACTATTTCGTGGCGGAGAAGGATGTGTGGCGGATTTTCTGCATCGTTGCGCGGGAGCGGAAGCGCCGTGAGATGGAACCCGCGCAGAAAGTGTTGGAAGAGTGCGTGCGCCGATCGGGATCGTTGGAAGGCGCGGAGGCGCAGGCGATGCACGCGCAGCTCGCGCGCCTGTGTGAGTTTGTGGGAACGGCGAACGGTCTGATGGATAAACTGGCGCGGGCGGAGCGCGACCGGATTCTGCCGAATCTCATGCGCGTGCTTTGAGTGGCGCTGCACTTGGGCGACAGAGGAAAATAAAGATGAAGAAGCTGACCGTTTTCTACAATCCTGACGACTCACGGGCCCGCGCGTTGCGCGGTTTTCTTGCGCGGCATGCGGCTCGTCTCGAGGTGGAGGTGTTTCCTATCGACGCCGGTTCCGTGCGCATGTGTTTTCCCGAGCTGAAGGGAGCGCCGTCTGGAGCAGCTTTGGTGACGCTATCCGACACGGGTATCCTTGAGCACGGGGAGGCATCTTTGCGCACGGTCTTGTGGGCGCTCGAGGGAGGATGCGGGCGCTGGCACCGTTTCGGGAAATCAAACACCAATGCAGGTGATTTCGAAAGGGCGGTGGACCTTCTTCTCTCCGGTGCATGCCGCATAGACGATGATCCAGCAGTGTTCTTTCCGGCGAAAGAAAACCAGCAGCACCGTCCAGTACGGGTCATAAGGTCGCGCGCGCGCGTCGTGTCCGGGCTCCGGTGACGGCTTCCGGCGACTGTGGCGCGGTAACGGATCAGAGGCGGCAGGTGCGGATGTCGTGGGCGATGATGCCTTGAGCCCCTAGCTCTGAAAGAGCGTCGATAATCTTGTTGAGGCCCTTGGTTTTGACCATAGCGGCTACGGCTACCCAGTCGGGGTCGCTCACCGGCGAGAGGGTTGGGCTCTTGACGCCGGGTGTGAGGCGGCAGGCTGCATCGCGGCGTTCGACCGGGACGACATATTCGAGCAAAACGTAGGCGCGAGCAACAAGGATACCCTCAAGGCGACGGAGCAGCGCGTCGAGTTTGTCGGAGCCGTCGTAGTCCGGGCGGGTAACGACAACCGCTTCGGATGTGAGGATAGGTTCACCGACGATCTTCAATCCGGCTTCGACGAGTGTGCGGCCCGACTCCACGACGTCGGCGATCAAGTCGGCCACGCCGAGCTGGATGGAAATCTCGACAGCCCCGTCCAACCGCACGACATTCGCCTCGACGCCGCGTGCTTCGAGATCGGCGCGGACGATATTCGGGTAGCTCGTGGCAATACGCATGCCGCTGAAATCGTCCGGACCGGTCCCGGATTCCTTGGGCACGGCATAGCAAAAGCGTGATCTTCCGATGCCGAGAGCGAGACGTTCCTCAACCGTCGCCCGGCTGTCGCGGGCGAGGTCGCGGCCGGTGATCCCCGCGTCGATAATTCCTTGCCCGACATAAATTGCGATATCACGCGGCCGCAGGTAAATGAATTCCACCTCGTGTTCCGCATCGCGCACGAAGAGTTCACGTCCGTGCCGTTTGCAGCGGTAGCCGGCCTCTGTGAGGATGGCGACCGCCGCATCAGAGAGTGCGCCCTTGTTTGGAATCGCTACCTTGAACATGGGAATACCAGAGCCTGAATTCGGGACTGCCGTAAAGGCATTTTCCGTTCCGTCTTGCCTTCGGGTGCGGAAAGCCATTGCCATCAGTTGTCGGTAAATGTTTTCCTTTCCTTTTTGAGGGGTTCCCGGTGAATTGCCGTCCGGGGAATGGTTTGAAAGAAGATATGATGGATTTGAGCAGTGTCAGGAGGGCTTACAAGTTCTACGCCCCGATCTACGATCTAGTCTTCGGGCGGATCGTGGAGGACGGTCGTCGACGGGCCGTGAGCGCATTTCCGCAGAACCCGGGCGACAAGATTCTGGAGATCGGTGTCGGCAACGGGCGCGCACTGCGCTACTACCAGAAGCATGTGGAAGTGACAGGTATCGATGTGAGCCCGGAGATGCTGAAAGTGGCTCGCGAGCGTTATCTCAATGCTTGTTTTCCCCAGGTAAGGTCACTTTTGCAGATGGACGCGCAAGCGTTGGAGTTTCCGGATAACTCTTTTGATGGTGCGGTGGCGATGTATGTTGCTTCGGTTGTGCCGGATCCTGCGGCGATGATCCGCGAGATGTTTCGTGTCTGCAGACCGGGAGCGCCTCTTGTCGTGGTTAACCACTTTGCTTCGCCTAGGGGGGTCGCCCGACGTGTCGAACGGGGGTTGGCGCCGTTTTCAAGAAGGCTCGGATTCCGTCCCGACTTTTGTCTTGAGAATTTTGTTCAGACTGTCGGCTGCGAACCAAGCCGTATCACACGGGTGAACTTGGGCGGGTATTGGAAACTCTTGGAATTCTCCGGATGGGAGAAACCCTTCCTTGGCGGCAACGGCTCGGCTATGCCCGCGCCTGCGGGCAACAACGGAAAAGGACGTCCGCCGCCTGAAAGGCTGAACAACGGTCGCTGAGCGCACTGGCGTGGATGGCCCCGCCGCTTGCGCGCGCAAACGTATTTTCGAAAAAGCTTGGCATTTGCGTGCGTGCTTCGCCGACTGGAGCGCATGGCGAATCTAGCTCTTCTCTCCGTCAGCAACAAAGATGGACTGGTCCCCTTTGCAAGGGCCTTGGTCGAAAAACACGGCTACCGCCTCCTTTCCACCGGCGGCACAGCGCGTGCCCTTGCGGGTGCGGGGCTGCCCGTCACGGAGGTGAGCGAGCACACCGGCTTTCCGGAAATGATGGAGGGCCGCGTGAAGACGCTCCATCCGAAGATCCACGGCGGACTCCTCTGCCGCCGCGACAAGCCGGACCACGTCGAAGCCGCGCGTGCGCACAGCATCGACCTCATCGACCTCGTCGTCGTCAACCTGTATCCCTTCGAGGAAACCGTCCGAAAGCCGATGGTTACCGCCGGGGAGGCGATTGAGCAGATCGACATCGGCGGTCCGTCCATGTTGCGCAGCGCGGCCAAGAATCATGCCGACGTCACCGTCGTCGTCGATCCGGACGACTACGGCGCGGTGCTCGACGCCCTCGCCGATGGTAATGCCCTCTCCGCCCTGCGCCGCAAGCTTGCGCACAAGGTGTTTGCCCGCACGAGCGCCTACGACGCCGCCATCGCCCAATACCTCGGGTCCTGCGGAGACGAGGACGAGCCCGACCTCGCGGCGCTCGCGGGTTTTCCGCCCTCCTTCGAGACGCGCGTGGAAAAGGCGCAGGACCTGCGCTACGGCGAAAACCCGCACCAGAAGGCCGCCCTCTACGGACGTTTTTTCGAGGTCTTCGAACAGCTCCAGGGCAAGGAACTCAGCTTCAACAATATCCTCGATATCACCGCCGCGACGTACCTTATCGGCGAGTTTGAAAAGCCCACCGTCGCGATCCTCAAACACACAAACCCCTGCGGGGTGGCCAGTGCCGACGATCTCGTGGCGGCGTGGGAACAGGCCTTCGCCACCGACCGCCAGGCACCGTTCGGCGGCATTATCGTGGTGAACAACACCGTCGACGCAGAACTTGCCCGGAAGATCAGCGGAATTTTCTGCGAGGTGATTATCGCGCCGCATTTCAGTGAGGACGCGCTCGAACTCTTCGGCAAGAAGAAGAACCTTCGCCTCATGATCAACCGCGACGGTGTGGGGGCGGAGTCGCTCAAGGACATTCGCTCCGCTATCGGCGGCCTGCTTGTCCAAGACCGCGACCAGAAGCGCCTTCGCCCCGCTGACTGCAAGGTCATGACAAAGCGCGAGCCCACCCCCGACGAGTGGGACGCCATGATGTTCGGCTGGCGCGTGGTCAAACACGTGAAATCCAACGCCATCGTCTACGCCGCCGCCGAGCGCACGCTCGGAATAGGCGCGGGGCAGATGTCGCGGGTGGATTCGTCCCGCATCGCCGTGTGGAAAGCCGGCGAGGCCGGGCTTCCGCTCGAGGGTTCCATCATCGCTTCGGACGCGTTTTTCCCCTTCGCCGACGGGTTGAACGCCGCCGCCGAGGCCGGCGCCACGGCAGCCATTCAGCCAGGAGGCTCCGTGCGCGACGAAGAAGTCATCGCGGCGGCGGACGAGCGCGGGATGACCATGGTCTTCACCGGGGTGCGGCACTTCCGCCATTGAGCGGCGCGGAACGAGGCGAGGTGGTGTCCTCTATACGTTCGCCTGATGTTTCGAGGATGTGATAGCCCGTTTCCCGGAATCCGCATTCACGGTAGACCGCTTGGGCGCGCTCGTTCGATGCGAACACGTAGAGGCGGAGGGCGCAGACATCCCCGCTCGCCGAAGCTTCGTGCCGGAGTTGGTGTAGCAACGCCCGGAATGCGCCCCGGCGGCGGTGGCGGGGATCGACGAAGACGCTTTGTATCCACCAGAAGTCCGCGTTGCGCCAGTCGCTCCACTCGTTCGTCACAAGCAGACAACCGGCGGGAGTGCCGTCCAACTCCGCGACGAGGTAAAAGCCCCGTTCCGGCTTGTCAAATACGCCTTGGACCCCGCGGGCCACGGTCCGGGGCTCGAGTTGGATGCCTTCGGTTTCGGCGGCGAGGTCGATATTGAACCGAGCGATAGTCGGCCCGTCGGCAGCCGTTGCACGGCGTACGCACACGGAATCGGCGCTCATTCGTGCGGCTCCTCCGGGCTTGCGCCGCGCGGCAGGGAGATTGCGCTCGCCCCGGCGTGCCTCCGCCCGGCCACCGCGATGCCGGTGCCATCCAGAACGTTGAGCGGCGCTGTACCGGGCGGCTTGCGCATTCGCCCGAGAGCGGCGGCACCGTCGCCTTCATCCAGCCACTCCGGCGAACCCAGAGCCGCTCCCTGCGTCATAAAACGCAGCTTCAATTGCAGGAGTTCGTGAGGCTCCAGTTCGCCGTCTGCCCGCACGGCTTCCAGCAGGGCCTCCCGGTTGATGCGGGCACCCGTGCCGTCACGTTTCGCCGCCGCACCCCGCCCCAACATCCGCAAACGGTAGCGCGCAAGTGCCTGCATCGTGTCGCCCTCGCCCGGACAACAGCACGCGAGGGACCGGCGAAGGTCTTTATTGCCCGCGATCGCCTCCGCGTAACCGCACCATCGGTAGTCTTCCGGCAGGCGCACCAGACCGGCACGCACGGGATTCAGGTCGATATACGCCGCCACGAGACCGACGAGCCACGGGGTGTCCTCTACCAAGACACTGCCGAAGCGCTCCGCCCACAGCGTCCCCGCCGTGTCGTAGGTATGGTTGAACCATTTCGTGTAGCGCTGTCGCAGCGTGCGCATGAACTCCGATACATCCCCCATACGGGCCCGGAGGCGCGTGCGCAGAAGCGTCGCTTCAGTTGTGTCGCCCTGCGAGAACGCGTGTGCCAGACCCCGCGCGTCCAGACCGCACCATGCCGCGCGGGACGTCCCGTAAAGCGCCGTGAAGCGCCGCACCAACTCATCATCGCCGCACTCTCTGGCGACGGGATCAATGCGGACAAGGATGTGCGCGTGGTTGCCCATGGCACAGTAGGTGATCAGTTCGATCCCGCTAAACGCCGCCGCCCGGTGCAGCGCCCGCACCCACACCTCCCGCTGGACATCCGCTAAAAGAAACCGCTGATGAATGATTCTTGCTGTTATATGATACACAGCAACTTTTTCTGACTTAATCCTTATTTTTCCCATATACGCATATTCCAATTTTTCAACTTTGTAAAATCTTTGAGATCATACTGATTTGTTGGGGCGGGGGCAAGGAAAAAAATCAGGAGGCGGTTTTGAGTTTTGGGAGGGCTGGGAGGGCGGGGAGGCGGAGGCGGCGGGCGAGTGAGTCGCGGAGTTGGTGGACGGAGACGTAGAGGACGGGGATGAGGAGGAGGGTGATGAGGGAGGAGGCGGCGAGCCCGCCGATGACGGTGCGGGCAAGGGCAGCCTGGATTTCGCCGCCGGCGCCGGCGCCGAGGGCGAGAGGGAGGAGACCGACAATGGTGGTCGCGGTGGTGATGAGGATGGGGCGGAGGCGGAGGCGGGCGGCTTCTTTGACGGCGGCGAGGAGAGAAAGATCGCTTTCACGGCGCATGAGGTTGATGTAGTCGACGAGGACGATGGCGTTGTTGACGACGATGCCGATGAGCATGATGAGGCCCATGACGCTCTGGATATTGAGGGTGGTGCCGGTGAGCCAGAGGGTGGGGAAGACGCCGACGAGGGCGAGGGGTACGGAAAACATGACAATGAGTGGATCGAGGAAGCGTTCAAACTGACCGGCCATGACCATGAAGATGAGGGCGAGGGCGAGGAGGACGGCGAGGGTGAAGTCGCGCTGGGCGCGTTGCTGTTCTTCGTATTCGCCACCGAAGGTGATGGCGAAGCCTTGGGGTAGCGGCACTTGGCGCAACTCGGCGCGCAGGGCGCGCACGGCGTCTCCGAGAGCCATGTCGGACTCGAGATTGGCGGAGATGTAGGTGATGCGCTGGCCGTCGCGGCGGTTGATGACGCGCGTGCCGCGAGAACGTTCCTGAGCGGTGACAGAAGAGAGGGGGACGGAGGCGCCGTCGGCGGTGCGGACGGAGATATTTTCGAGATCGATGGCGGTGAGGCGGTCGGCGGGGCGGAGGCGGACGAGGATGTCAATTTCTTCGCCGTCTTCCCGGAAGTGGCCGGCGCGCCCGCCGCCGACACTGAGCTGGACGGCGCGGGCGATGTCCTCGGTGGAGATACCCATGGCGGCGATTCGTTCGCGGTCGAGGGTGATGCGTTGCTCCGGCTGGCCCTCGTCGTCTTCGCCGCCGATGCGCACGTCGCGGATGCCGCGGATGTGCTGGATACGTTCGCGGATGTCCTGGGCGATTTCGAGGGACTGGGCCTGGTCGTGGCCGAGGAGTTGGATTTGGACCGCTTCATCCCCTCCGCCGCCGCTGAAAAGCCGACGCAGGATCCACATTCCGGACTGGGCCCACACGCCGACTCGCACGCCGGGGACAACACCGCTGATTTCGCGGCGGATATGGTCGGCGAGTTCCGTGCTCCGGATGTCCCTCTCTTCCGGATTCGGCAGGGAAATATTGATTCGGGCTCGGCCCCTCCAGACTTCGGAGGACATGCTAGTGATGTTGTAACCGGCGACGGCGCGCTTCACGTGAGGCTCAAGTTCCTGGAGATAGGCGAGGACGATGGCGAGGTTGGTGCCCTCGTCCATGGTCAGGTTGACGCGGATTTCGTTGGCGTCGGTATCCGGTGTCAGCTCGACGGGAACCTGCCGGGCGACAAGAACGGCAGCGACAACGAGGATGGAGGTGCCACCAAAGACGAGCCAACGCAAATGCACGGCACGTTCGATGGTTTGGCTGTAGGCGCGTTCAAGACGGTCGAAGCGGCGGCGGAAGCGTCCGGTTCGGGTTTCCGGGTCCGGTGCCACCGTTGCCGCATTCAGGAACCGGCTGGCGAGCATGGGAACGAGAGTGAGGGCGACGAGGAGGGAGCAGAGGAGGGCGAAGACGACAACAAGCGCCAATTCCATAAACATGACGGCGGTAATCGTCTGCATGAAGACGACAGGAAGAAAAATGACAGAAGTGGTGAGGGTGGAGGCGACGATGGCACCGGTCACCTGCCGCGTACCGACAGAAGCCGCCGCCTTAAGCGCCTTCTTGCCCTCCTCGCGCTGGCGGACGATGTTTTCGAGGACGACAATGGCATTGTCGACAATCAGACCGATGCCGAGGGCGAGGCCGCCGAAGGTCATTTGGTTGAGGGATAGGTCGCGGAAAAAGAGCAACCCGAATGTGGCAACGAGCGAAATCGGGATAGAAAGCGCGATAATGAAGGTGGAGGTGCCGTTGCGGAGAAAGAGATAGAGGACAAAGACGGCTAGCAGGCTGCCCCAGATGGCGGAGAATTTTACGTTGTCGATGGATTGGCGGATGAACTCGCTCGTATCATCGGTGATCGTTAGAATGAGGTCACCGCGCTCGAGTGTGATCCGGTCGACTTCGTTGCGCACGGCTTCGGCGACGGCGACGGTGTTGGCCCCGCTCTGCTTCCGCGCGCGGAGACTGATGACCGGGGTGCCGTTGAGTTCCGTGAGACGACCGGGATCCTTGAATTCGCGGGTCACAACGGCGAGGTCGCCGACGCGCACGGGCACGCCGTTGCGCCGCACGACAACCACGCGCTCAATCTCGCTGACATCCTGAAACTCAGCAAGGGCGCGCACGTAGAGGTCTCGGGTGCCGTCCTTTACATTACCGCCAGGTGCGACGGTGCTCTCACGGGCGATTGCCCGCTGGACTTCGGCGGCGGTGATGCCGGCGGCATGCAGCCGGTCGCGGATGAGGTCGACGCGGATCTCCCGGTAGAGCCCGCCTTGGGTGTCGATGGTTCCCACGCCTTCGATTTGCTCGAAGCGCCGGATCAGGTCGCGGTCGACAATGCGCGTGAGCGTCTCCATATCATGCACAGCCGAGCCCACCGCGACACGGATGACGGGCATCTGATTGGGGTCGAACTTGCGAATACGGGGACCCACGACCTCGGGAGGCATGCGCTCTCGCAAGCGGTCGAGGGCATCGCGCACGTCGTTCGCGGCCTCCGCGAGGTCGGTGCCGCGGGAAAAATCGAGCGATACCCGGCTCCAGCCCTCGCCAGAGCTTGAGTGTACGCGCGTGAGGTTGGGCACGCCCGCGACCGCGTTTTCCACCGGCTGGGTGACGAGCAGTTCCATTTCATCGGGGCCGACGTTCGGGTAGGTCGTGATGAGGAATATGTTGGGAAGCTCGATCTCGGGCAGAAGATCCACAGGCAGGTGCCGCGCTCCGGTGAATCCTATGGTGAGGATGACCAAGTAAAACATGGCCGTGGCGACGGGCCTCCGGATGGAAAGATCGGTGATGGATGCCATGAGGTTTTCCCGGGTGGGCTTCGTGCTGTTATTTGCCGGGTTACCGGTGGGTGTCGGAAGATTCCGGAGCGCGGTGGTCGCCGTTGTTGTTGAGGAACTGGGCAAGGACGTCGTGTGATTGCAGCGACTGGAGGTGCGCAAGTTTGCTCCATTCGATGGGCCGGACGCGCGCTGTGCGCGTGCTCCCCGCTTCCATCCGGCCGAGCAAGTCATGCCCGAGGGCAACGACCCAGACCCCGGGTTCGAGATCAGAAACGCCGACGGATTCGCGCCCGCGCGCTGTTAATGAAACTCTTTGATAACGTATTTGCGAGGTATCCCGCTCTGTCTCGGACTCCCGCGCGGCGGCGACGTCGAGAGGCTCGCCGTCTTCATCGGTGACGACATACACGCCGAAGGACCGGGAGCGCGCATCTTCGTGGAGAGCGCTGACAGGCACGAGTGTGGACGGCTCGGACTCGCCGTAGAGAATGTCGACATCGACAAACATGCCGGAGTGGAGGAGACCGAGCGGGTTGGGTAGGTCGATGAGCGCCTCGGTGGAGAAGGAGCCGGATTCCAGGAAAGGGGAGATACGGCTGACGGAGGCGCGCAGGACGGTGTCGGGGAAGTGCTGGGAATGCACGAGGGCGGTCTGGCCGACCTCGATGAAGCGCATCATTTGTTCCGTGAGACGGACGACGACGCGCACTTCGGAAAGGTCGCCGACGACAAAGAGCTGCGAGCCGCTGTCGATGCGCATGCCGACCTCGGCGTTGCGACGTCCGACGTGTCCGTTCACGGGCGAGCGGATGACAGTTTGGGAGAGGATCCACTCGCGTTCGTCGACGGTGGCGGCGGCGGATTCGACGGTGGCTTTGGCGCGGGCGAGGTCGGCGCGGAGGATTTCAGCCTCGGCTTCGAGCCGGATGAGTTCGCGGCGGCTGATAAAGTCTTGGTTGGCCAGCTCGCCGGAGAGTTTGAGTTCTTCTTCGGCCTCGCGCAGGCGGGCGCGGACTTGGTCGGCAGCGGCCTTCTGCATGCGCAGGTTGGCCTGTGCCTGGCGCAGTTGGTCCGAAGCCTGGCGTGGTTGGAGGCGGACGAGCGGCTGTCCTTTTTCGACGGTGTCGCCGTTGTCGACAAGAACGGCCTCAATGCGTCCGGACACTTCGGGGCGGATGGCGACCTCGTTGCGCGCACGAACCGTGCCGCTGAGGCGTTGTTCGAGGGGGAGGGCACCGGCGCGGGTCTGCACGGCCTCCACGAACGGAGGGGCCGTTTGTCCGCGCGATCCGCCGCGCGGTGTCTCTTCCGCACGCGGTTCCCCGTCGCCGCAGCCTGCCAAGAGCAGTGTGAAGGAGCCTATGGCGGCGAGTGCAAGTTGCGGCAGATGCTTACGCAGTGCGCTATTAAGCATTACTATTTTGGGAGTCGGGCGCATGTTCGTTCATTCCTATTATACGCGGAAAACGTGTCATTGGAACCGCATGTCTCGAAAAGAACAGCCTGTTCACGGCTGAATCCGAAAAAGGCTCTGCAACCGTCGGAGGGCAGGGTGTCAGTCAATATCTCTTCGACGCGCGGCATGATCGCCGACCCGGGTGGCAACCCTGCTCACGGAGTGCCTGCGGAAGCGGTTTCGGCGGGTTTCGCGGGTGGTGCGTCGGCGAGGGTTTCGATGAGGTCGCCGCCTTCTTGGTGGATGCGCACCATACGGTTGTTGAGGCGGTTACGGAAGTAGAAGTAGGCGATCATGGCGGGGATGCCGATGACAAGACCGGTGGCGGTGGTGATGAGGGCTTCGCCGATGTTGCCGGCGAGTTCCTCGGGGCGGCCCATACCGGCTTGGCCGATCTTCTGGAAGGCGCCGATCATGCCGCTGACGGTGCCGAGGAGGCCGACCATGGGGGCGACGGAGGCAACGACGTTGAGGTAGTTGATCCATTGGCCGACGGCGTTGTCCTCGGCCTCGGCGTGTTCGGCAAAGGTTTCCTCGACGGCGGCGCGGCGGGCGTCGGGGTGGTCAGCGCGGGCACGGGGCAGCGCGGCGGCGAAGATGCGTGCGAGGGCGTGCGTCTGGGCGTCGGCGAATTTTTGCGCGGCGGCAAGATCCCGGGCGGCGAGCGGCTCCTTGACGCTGCGCACGAAGGCGTTGTCGGTGAAACGCCCGAGGGAGGTTTGCTGCCAGCAATGATAAAATAGAAAGAAGGAGGCGAGGGAGAGAAAGCCGAGCGGCCACATGGCCCAACCGCCTTGGCGCAGGAGATCAAAAAGGCTGGCCCCGCCTTCCGGTTCGGCGGCGTGGAGGAGAACGGGGCTGAGGAGCAGGAAGGCGGCGGTGAGCAAACGGCGGATGTTCATGGGCGGATCAAGAAAGGCGCGGTGCAAAGGTGTGGAGAAGTCAGTAGGTTTCAAAGATCGTCGGAATCGTCAACCGGTGCGTCGAAGCGGCGTTGCTTCATTTCAGCGGCAAGCCGATCAGCGGTGACAGTGTCATCCATCCGGCGGGCGGCACGGATCGCGAGCATGTAGCAGTCACGGAGTTGATCGGCACCTTCGACGGCGTAGACGACGGCACGCAGGGCGTGGGCGAGGGCGGCTTCAGGGTTGTCCGCTTCCCATTCGATGCGGGCGAGGGTATACAGGGCGGTGGCGCTATCGGGAAAGAGCGCATGGTCGGCGGCGATGGCGCGGGCTTCGGCGCGGGCCTCGTCAAAGAACCGGAGGTCGAGGTATGCCAGCATGCGTTCGCGGGCGAGGGCGCGGCGGACGGAAGCGTCGGTGACGAGGGGCTCGAGCTGGCGCGCGAGCGCGGCGGCGGTGAGGGGGTCGCCTGCCTTGCGCAGGCGCGGCGCGGCTTCGAGGAAATAGTGGCGGTCGCCTTCAGAGAGATAGTGCAGGAGGGGAGCGCGTTGGCGGTGGATGGCGTGCAGGAGTCGTAGTCCGTCTTCGTAATCGCCGCGGTCGACGAGATCGAGAGCGAGGGGAAGGTAGTCGCCGCCGCCAAGGCGGAGAGAGCGCACGTCTTCGCGTGGAAAGGTGATCTCAGCGACGCCGGCGTCTGCTTGAGCGCGAAGGACGAGCGTCTCGGCGTCTGCACGGAGGATTTCGCCGCGGAAGGTGCGGCCCTGCCGCGTGCGCACTTCGCCGCGGGATGAAAGTGCGTTGGCGACCGCTTCGGGTCGAAGGGAGAGGGAGGCGGTGGACTCGCCGTGCGCAGGCGACGCCGCAATGGCGAGGACGACGATGGCCGGGGCGGCGGCGAGGAAGCATCTGAAGGCGAAATGCGCGGACATGGGATCAGGTGTCTCCGGAAGCAGCGGGTTCGGTCTCGGGTTCCGGCGGGAGAAGCGGTTCGAGGCGTGCGGCTTCGGCGCGTGCCTCGGCGCGGGCTTCAGGCCGGTGCCGCTCGGCGTAGAGGATAAGTTCCGACCACGTGCCGTGAGCCGCCCGAAGATCGCCGCGTTCTTCGAAGAGACGGGCGGAGCGGCGGTAAGCCTCGACGGCGAGGTCGGGATAGGCGCGGTACATGTTATAAACCCGCTGGTGGTAGGCGATGGCGCGGTCGGGGCGGCCGCTTGCTTCCATTACGGCTGCGAGTCCGGCGACGGCCTCGGCGTGAGGCCGCCCGCGGGCTTCGCGCAGGCGCAGCAATTCCTCGAAGACCTCTTGGGCGCGGCTGTGGCGCCGGTCAGTGGCGAGGGCCCGGCCGAGGAGAAGACGGGCTTCGACGGCGCGCGGGTGCATGGGAAGTTCTCCGAGGAGGCGCTCCAGCCAAGGCACGGCCTCGCTAGGTTGGTCGACGCGCAGGGCAAGGCGGGCGTTCCCAAGGTAAGCGAGGCCGCGCCGCGGGGATGCGGGAAATTCGGTTAATAGAGTGTTGAGAAAATCTTCCGCGCTGAAAAAGTCCAACTCCGCGAGGCGCAGCCCGACAAGGCCCAGTTCCTCGGGGCCGAGACGCTCGGGGCGGGTGCGCTCGGCCACAGCGATGACGAGTGCGTCAGCCTCGTCTTCCCGTCCGTTCGCGCGAAGACGGTCCGCGCGGTAGAGGTCCAGCCGGGCGAGAAGGGTTTCTTTGCCCTTGCGGCGGGCTTTGTCCGATTGCGTCGAAATCCAAGTTTCAAAAGGTTCGGCGGCGAACGGGTCACCGGTGTCTTCGCGGGCAAGCCGGGCATGCAGGCGCTCAAGAGAACCGAGGATCGCCTGGATTTCGTCCTGCCCACGGTCGTCGCCGAAGCGGTCGAGCGCTTCGATGAAGACGGGCAGTGCCTTATCGAGGTGCCCGCGCTGCAGTTGCGCCCAACCCAGCCAGTAAAGCGCTTCGCCGAGGCGGGGATGGAATTCGAGGTCGCTACGGCGGGCATAGGCGGCAAAGTGCGCGGCCATGGCTTCGTGATCTTCGCGGGCCCGGTGGATTTTGCCGACTTGGAAGACAGCGTAGGGAAAGAGCCGCCCTGCGTCGGGTCCGACAGCGATGAAGGTTTCCACCGCTTCGTCGAGGCGGGCCATGCCCATGAGGATGTCGCCCCGGAGCACGCGGACTTCGGCCTTGTAGGAGTCCTCTGGATAGGAGCGCAGGTAGTCGTCGACGGCTTCGAGTGCCTCATCGTAGCGGCGGAGACCGTAGAGCGACGCGCCCTTGCGGTAGCGGACTTCGGGCGCAAGGTGGTGGTCGCGCGGGAGGCGGTCGGCGAGCGTGCGGAACTCTCCGAGAGCTTCCGCGTAATTGTCTTCAAAGAACCACGCGAGGGCGTGCCACAGGGCGGCGTTGTCGGCAAGCGGCTCGTTGCCCGCGTGCTCTTGGAAGGAAGCAAAATCGAGGCGGGCGGCGGGATAGGCGTCGAGGAAGAGATAGTTGAAACCGCGCGTGAAAAGCCAGCGTGACCAGAGGCGGTGCCCGCGAAAGCCGTCGATCAGGCGGGTGAGGACTTCGATGGCGTCAGCGTGCCGCTGGAGCTGCTGGTAGGCATTGGCGATGAGAAAGAGAGCGGCGGGCGTTTCGGAAGAGTCCGGATAGCGCTCGAGGAAGCTGTCCGCCACCTCCAGCGCATCGTCCCATGCCCCGCGTTTCTGAAGCGCAAGAATCCAGCGGTAGTGCGCTTCCTCGTGGATGTCGCCGGGCCATTCGCCCTCCGCGAGATCACCGAAGACGATGGCGGCCTCGCGCGCGCGCCCGTCGCCGAGAAAGGCCATGCCATAGCGGAGGAGAAAGGCGGGCGTGTAGTCCTCGGCAGCGTCGAGCTGCTCGAGAAGCGCTTCGAGACGGGCCATAAGTCCTTTGTAATACTCGATCCACACAGCGGCGGCCCCGGCGTCGAGCGTGGCGCGGCGCGCGGCGAACGTGCGACGCGTCTCTTCGAGGCGCGCCGCCTGCAGGGCACGGAGAGTATCGAGCGGCGGTACCATACGGTAGGCCGTGATGGCGCGCGATGTTTCGCCCGCGTCCAGCCAAGCGTCGCCCATGTGCAGTGCGGCGAAGGCCAGCACGCTGCGCTCCGGCATCGTCGCCACGGCCCAGGCTGACCCGAGAAGAATATCGCCGGCGAGGGCGGTCTCTCCGCTCTCAAGGGCGAGTTGCAATGCGCGCAAGCGCGCCTGTTGCCGCAGTGTGAAAGCAGCGTGCGCGTTATCGTAAAGGGCGTTGAGCACGCGGATGGCCTCGCCGAGGTTGCCGCGGCGCTCCTCCAGTGCGGCGACACGCAGGGTGGCGACGGCGGCTTCCTGTGTGCGCGGGAAGCGCCGGACGTACTGCCCGAATGTATCGATGGCACGGGCTTTGTCACCCGTGCCCTGATACGCCTGTGCAAGGGCGAAGAGGACGAAGGGCAGCTTCCCCTCTTCCGCCGCGAACCCTTCCAGAAAACGCTCGAATTCATGGATGGCGTCGCCCGGCCGCTCCGTGAGCAAAAACGCGTAGCCGCGCATGGGCAGAATCGCCGCCTGCAAGGAATCGGCGCGGTATTCCGGTTCGCGTCCGAAAGTGCGCTCCATCTCTTCAAAGAGCGTCGCCGCTACCGCATAGTCCCCCGCCGAAAAGGCCGCTACGCTCTGCTGAAGGAGGGATTCGAGTGTCTGCCCGCGCTGCGCCTGCGCGGCGGGTGCCGCGAAGAACATCAGCAGGCACACGGCGGCAGCAGCCCCGGCGCACCACCCCGGAAGACGCCGCCGGTCTCCGTCGTGCTTCACTTGCCACCCGCCGTTTTCCCGCGTGTCCACGAAAAAACGGAGAAAAACCATCTACCCGCCCGGCGCAAGGCCGACGTTGTGGAAAATGGAGCCAGCCATCGGACTCGAACCGACGACCTGCTCATTACGAATGAGCTGCTCTACCAACTGAGCTAGGCTGGCGACTCCAAAGGGGAGGGAAGGTGGTGTTGTTACAGCGCGCTTGGCAAGCGAAAACGCATTGGAAATTGCCTTTGCGCAGGGCTTGCCGACCGGACAGTTTGTGGGATAGTTAGCGGAATGATTCAGATGGTAATCCGGTTATGCATGGTGGCGGCGTTTTCGTGCGGATGGCTTGCGGCGATGAGCGTGGACGAGGCGGAGCAGATCTATCTGCGCTCGGTGGAACGCCTCATGCAGGGCGACACGGACATCGACTATACGGCGCTGCGTGAGGCCTATGCGGTGAAGAGTCCCTATGAGGCGGAGTTGCTGGCGCGGCTGAAGGCGCGGGCCGATTTGTTTTTCCGGATGGAAGAGTGGGGCGAGGCCAGCCGCCTCGGTGTCGAGATGATCGAGCGCAATCCCGTCTTCGCGGAGGCGCACATGATGCTGCGGGGCGTCTACCAAGCGGTGGACGAACCGGAAGAGGCCGCCTTTCACGAAGCCATCGCGCGCGGACTTATCGATTCGATCCTTGCGAGCGGGGACGGGCACTCCGAGCGCACGGCATTTGCCGTTGTCGATGACACGGAGATTCGACTGATCTCTCGCCTGCACGGTTGGATGGAGCGCGGGCGGTCGAATTACATTCGCGATGATAGCGCATGGATCAGCCTCGATATCATCCAACCGCAGACCCGCACGGTTTACTTCCGCATCCTCCGACCGCTTCCACCCGACGATGATGATGATTGACTGGTTGGCGACAGGATTTCCGACCTTTCCTTGCAAAGTTCTCAGAGCTTTAAAATTGCCCCGAGGTGAGAATAATTGAAATGAGACACCTTATAATTGGGCCGGATAAAGGGGTTATCAAACATGGCATTGATCACTCCTGAAAGCAATTCTCAGAGATAATACATTTTTTAAAAATTCAATAATGAAACATTCTATGACCCTGTTAATATTGTATTCTGTTTTATACCATTATATTATCGGTTGTGGATCCGGGGTCATTTTATTCACGGTGTGCGGCTTGATATCGGGGGTGTATGGAACAGCATGAGAGGGGTGCGTCGTCTTTTCATCATTGTCGTGTTTTTGTTTTTCGCTGGAGCGGGGTGGTATTTTTTCTTCGCCCGCGAGGGTGGCACTGGTACCGGCTCTCCTGCAACGGCGGGCCCGGGGGCGGGGCGGGCTGGTGCTCCCTCCGAGGTGGTCGTCCGCACGGAGGTGGTGGAACCACAGCGCTTCGAGCGCAGCCTGCGGCTCAACGGCACGCTGCTTGCCCGCGAGGGCATCGAGGTGCGGTCGGAGATCAGCGGGGTGGTGCGCGAAGTCGGCTTCCGAGAGGGCGGTTTTGTGGAAGAGGGTACTCTGCTGCTGAGGTTAGACGACCGCGAGCTCCAGGCGGAGCTGCGCGCGGTGAAGGCGGAACTGGCGCTGGCGGAGCGCAACGAGGAGCGGCTCGGGGAGTTACGGGAGCGCGGGGCAACCTCGCAGCGGGATTATGACGAAGCCCTGAGCCGTGTGAATGTGCTGCGGGCGCGGGTTGAACTTTTGGAGACGCGTATCTCAAAGAGCGCCATACGGGCTCCGTTTTCCGGTATTGTGGGTCTGCGGCGGGTGAGCCGCGGCGACTTTGTGACGTCGCAGGATGTAATTACCGTCCTCAAGGACATCGACGAGTTGAAGGTGGACTTTTCCGTGCCGGAGCGTCATCAGGGTGATTTGCGTGAGGGGCTTGCCATCCGGGTAACCGCGGGCGGGCTGACGGAGCCCCGCGAGGGCGCGATCCAGGCGATCGAACCGCGTGTGGATCCTGCGACCCGCACAATCACGGCGCGGGCCGTGGTGGAGAACGAGGACCGCCGCCTTTTGCCAGGGAATTTTGCCGTTATCGAACTGGTCTTCGCCGTCAACGACGATGCCGTGCTCGTGCCGGCGACGGCGCTGCGGCCCGGCCTGAGGGAGACGCGGTTGTTTGTGGTGAAGGGAGACAAAGCTGAGGAACGCGTTGTGCGCATCGGCACGCGTTTGGAGCGGCACGTGGAAATTCTGGAAGGCGTGGATATGGGCGAAGAGGTGGTCGTGCGCGGGGCCGAAGCGCTCCGTTCCGGGCAATCAGTGCGGCGGCAGGAATCCTGAGGAGCGAGCCATGCGAATTTCGTCCGTCTTTATCTACCGTCCCGTTTTCACGACGGTCATTGCGATCGCCATTGTTATCTTCGGGGTGGCGGGCTATCAGTTTCTCGGGGTTCGCGAGTATCCGGTGGCGGAGCGCCCGGTCATCACGGTGACGGCGAATTATCCCGGCGCGAACGCCTTTGTCATCGAGAGCCAGATTACAGAGCCACTGGAGGAAGAAATCAATACGGTGTCAGGGGTGCGTACGCTCACCTCGGTGAGCCGCGAGGGTCGCAGCACGCTCTTCGTCGAGTTCGGGCTCAACGACGATCTCGACCGCGCCGCCAATGACGTGCGCGACCGGGTTGCCACGGCGCAACGCCGACTGCCGCCCGACGCCGATCCGCCCACCGTGCAGAAGGCTGACGGCGACGAAGACCCGATCATCTTTCTCAATATCCGCAGCGACCAGCGCGATCTGCTCGAACTGACGGACATCGCGCGCAACCTCTTTGCCGCACGCTTGCAGACGATCGACGGGGTGGCGCGGGCCGACATCTGGGGACGCAAGGATTATTCCATGCGCCTGTGGATGGACCCCTCGCGGCTCGCCGCATACCAATTGTCGCCCACGGATATCCGCCGCGCGCTCGCGCGGGCCAACGTGGAACTGCCGTCGGGCCAAATCGAAGGCGACGAGGTGGAGTTGTCGGTACGCACGCTCAGCCGCCTTGGCGACGATCCGGAGGCCTTCAACAACCTTGTGGTGAAGCGCGACGGCGACCGCGTTGTGCGGTTCCGCGACGTCGGTTACGCGGAGATCGGCCCGCTGAACCAGCGCACGATCCTGAAGCGCGACGCCATTCCCATGGTCGGGGTGGTCCTGCGCCCGCAGACGGGGGCGAACCAGATCGAAATCGTGGATGAGTTTTACCGCCGTCTCGACGGGCTCATGAGCGATCTACCCTCCGACATTGAGCTGGGCATCGGCTTCGATACTAGCGAATATATTCGTGAGTCCGTCGCCGAGGTGCAGCAGACGATCTTCATCGCGATGGCGCTTGTCTGCCTGACAATTTTTCTGTTTCTGCGCGAGGCGCGGGCATCGTTTATTCCGCTCATCACTATACCGGTGGCTTTGGTGGGGACATTCTTCGTCATGTTCCTCGCGGGCTTCTCGATCAATGTGCTGACGATGCTCGGGCTCGTTCTTGCCATCGGTCTTGTTGTGGACGACGCCATCGTAGTCCTGGAGAATATATACAGGCGGATCGAGAGCGGCGAACGGCCGTTCCGCGCCGGGCGCGAAGGTGTGCGGGAAATTTTTCTCGCCGTCGTGGCGACAACGCTGTCGCTCATCTCCGTTTTCATTCCGATCATCTTCCTCGGCGGTTTGACAGGGGTGCTCTTCAAGGAGTTCGGCGTGACGCTGGCGAGCGCGGTGGCGATCTCCTCGATCGTGGCGTTGACGCTCACGCCGATGTTGTGTACCCGAATTCTCAAACGCCATACGGAGCGTCGTCCCTTTTACGATGCCACCGAGCCGTTTTTCCGCGGGCTGGGCAATCTATATGCTAAGGCTCTCGCGGGCTTTCTCCGCCACCGCTGGGCGGCTCTCCCGCTTTTTGCCGGATGTCTCGCGGGGATAGCCTACCTTTGGTCACTGCTGCCGGAGGAGTTAGCGCCCATGGAAGACCGGGGTATTCTGATCATCACTGCTTCCGGTCCCGAGGGCGTGACTTATGAGTACATGACGGAGATTGTCGAGGACATGGAGCGGATTGTTCTCAACGAGTTTCCCGAGATCAATGCCCTCATAACCGTGACCTCGCCGGGCTTCAGCGCGAGCGCGACCGTCAACTCCGCCTTCGCGCGCGTACGCCTGACGCATCCGTCCGAGCGGGACCGCAGCCAGAACGAGATTGCCCGCGCCCTTCAGCAGCGGCTCCGGAGCATTCCGGGCGCGGAGATATTCGTGCGGCAGCCGCCCACTATCAGCACGGGGGGGCGGGGTCTTCCCGTCCAGTATGTTATTCAAAATCCCGATTTCTCGAAACTTGAGGACATTCTGCCGCAGTTCTTGGAGGCGGCTCGGGCAAGGGAAGAGTTCAGCTTTGTCGATGTCAATTTACGCTTCAACCGTCCGGAGTTGGTCGTGAACATCGACCGGTTGCGTGCGGAGGCGCTCGGTGTCTCGGTTGCGGACATTGCGGAAACAATTCAGGCGGCGCTCAGCGGGCAGCGCTTCGGCTTCTTTCTGCGCGACGGTCAGCAATATGAAGTTATCGGGCAGTTGCAGCGGCGCGACCGCAACAGTCCGGTCGACCTCACGACGGTTACCGTGCGCTCGGACGGCGGAGCGGCGATCGCTCTCGACAACTTGGTCACACTGGAAGAATCCACCGCGCCAGCTGTCCTTCACCGCTATAACCGCTTTTCCTCGGCCACCTTTTCGGCCAATCTCGCAGGCGATTATACAATCGCCGACGGGATCGCGGCGATGCGCGCGGTGGGCGCCGAACTCCTTGACGAGAGCTTCACGACCGAGCTTGCGGGGCAGTCGCGTGAGTTCGCGGAAGCGGGGCAGAGTCTCATCTACGTATTTATTTTTGCCCTCATTCTTGTGTATCTCGTCCTCTCCGCGCAGTTCGAGAGCTTCCGGGATCCCTTTGTCATTATGCTGACGGTGCCGCTCGCGCTAGTGGGCGGGCTCCTCGCGCTTCATCTCTTCGGGCAGACGCTCAACATCTTTTCGCAGATCGGGCTCATCATGTTGATCGGGCTCGTGACAAAGAACGGTATCCTCCTCGTCGAGTTTGCGAATCAGCGGCGGCGGGCGGGGCTGGACCTCATGGAGGCCGTTACGGACGCGGCGGCCAAACGCTTCCGCCCAATTCTCATGACGGCTATCTCCACTATTTTCGGCGTTTTGCCCATCGCGGTTGCCCTCGGTGCCGGCGCGCAAAGCCGTATGCCCCTCGGTATCGCGGTCATCGGCGGATTGATTGCGGGAACGTTCCTCACGCTCTTTATCGTGCCCGCCGCTTACCTCACTTTTGCCTCGCGCGAGACCGCCGAAAACCGCTACCGCCGCGAACTCGAAGAAGAGGAAGCGGAGATGGCGGAAACGGCGGGCGCGCGGTGATGGCTGGCGCGGGAGCGTTGCGTGCGGAGAGGCAGCCGACGTTCAAGGATGTGAGCCCACGGACAGTTCCGAGGAGCGCAGCGACGACAAGACCGGGCCGAAGGAACCGGACCAACGTGGTATATGCCCGCATCCCGCCGCAGGGAAATGAGCGGAGCGAATCGGGAGCCGGTGGTGTGGGGGCGCGGAGGCCTAATCCTCCCCGCTACCCGATTGGCGCGATTCGTTTCGTTTCTTTAGGATTTCAGCATCAACCCTGTCTTTATCTCTCTTTGTTGAAAGCTTGTTCCTAATCAACATATCGAGAGAAATGAACGGCACTTGCACACCATCAACAGGGACGAATATTTTCGTGGCATCCGCTTCCGCAAACGAAACTCCGGAAATCTCGTTCATCACCTGGATTTTCAAAGGCTCCCTGCCGATCTCGACAATTGTATCTGCTTCCAGAAAATCGCTCTCGTCAATTTCTAAATCCGTAAAGCCGAAATCACGAAACGTCTTTAATATCCCACGAGCATTTTTGGACTCAATCGCGATGAATATATCCAAATCTCCCGTGTATCTCGGATAGCCATGCACCGAAACCGCATACCCGCCAACAACCAGATACTTAACCTGATTTTTTTCGAGTAATTCGATAAACTCTTTGAATGGTTTCGGCAGCATAATCTTCCGGTGTGTGGTTCTTCCGCAAAAATTCTAAAGCTTCGAGCCTTCGCTCCGGAGCCTCATCCTTCCAGTCCGACTCTGGTTCAGGGTCTCGATGCCTCCTGAGTCTTACAAACTTGTAATCAAACTGGAATCCCTGCGCCATTTTCCTATCCTACGAGAACTGGATGCCGAATCAATGCCAATCTCATGGTAATGGTGCTCGGATAAGCAGGAGATCCCCTGGCTTGGGAGCGCGGGCGTCCTCGCCCGCATCCCGCCGGAGGGAAATGATTGGAGCGAATCGGGAAGCGGAGCGAATCGGGAGCCGGACTTCGGCGAGTTCAGTCGAGTCGTGGTGTGGGGGCGGGGAGGCCAATCCTCCCCGATACCCGATTGGCCTACTAATAGTGGTACTTGAGCTGGGCGATCAGGATGGAATCCGCTGTGTACCTATAGACCATCCGATGCTCGTCCGTAATCCTCCGCGACCAGTAACCTTTGAGCGCATGCTTGAGCGGCTCAGGCTTTCCGAGCCCTGAGGTGGGATTCCGTTTTGTATCCTTAATCAATTCGTTAATCCTCTTGAGGATTTTCTTGTCGGTCTTCTGCCATTCCAAATACTCCGACCAAGCATTCTCAGAGAAGATGAGTTTCACTCGATAATCTCCCGCTCAGTTCCTCTACCTTCATCAAGTTCGTTGATCGAATCCAACAACCGCCGAACATTCCTGGGGCTGCGAAGCAGGTGAGCGGTTTCCTGTAGGGATTCGTAGTCGTCTAAGGACATCATTACCACGGACATATCGTTCTTCTTGGTAATGATTACCGGATCGCGATCCGAAACTACTTTCTCGATCGTTCTGGCCAAATTCTCTCTTGCCGTTGTGTAGGTGATTGCATTCATATGTCCAGAAAGATGTACATGTTTGGGGGTTTGTCAATTCTTTCTCGGCCAACGTCAAAGTGAGGCGCGGCGTTAGCCGTTGCCACCACTGTCATGTGTGTGAGGCTCACGCAGAGACCCAAAGACCCCACGATTTCTACTCTCCTCCATCTCTGGATCTTCGGGTCTTGAGCAAAGCGGGCGTGAGACGCGTTCAGTTGGCCAACAACGATTCCCTCAAAGGCAAAGGCGTGCCCTCGATGCGTGAACTCTGGGTCCGCTTCAAATACGGAGAGCAGGCGCATGCCTGACCTCCGGTCACGGATGCTTCGGAACCGCTCCCGTCCGGCGGGAGACCCGCATGCTTACAGTCCCGCCGGAGGGCAGTGAGCGGAGCGAATCGGGAACCGGTGGTGTGGGGGCGGGAAGGCCTAATCCTCCCCGCTAACCGATTCGCGGATCGGTGGTAATGCTCGTGAGATCTTGGAAGGATCCTGCCGGCAATCGAGAACGCGATAGACACGGATCTCTTCGTGTTCAATCCGATAGTAAACCGCGTACGGAAATCGCTTGGCG
>SKLD01000460.1 GCA_007123395.1 Opitutales bacterium | reverse complement strand
GGCACATGCAGCGCTACCCGCACGCCTTTTCGGGCGGGCAGCGGCAGCGCATCGGTATCGCGCGCGCGCTTATCATGCGTCCAAAGCTTGTCGTTGCCGACGAGGCCGTGAGCGCGCTGGACGTCTCCGTGCAGGCGCAGGTCATCAACCTGCTGCAGGACCTGCAGGACGAATTCAAGCTCACCTACATTTTCGTCGCGCACGACCTCAGCGTGGTGCGGCACATCTGCAACCGCGTGGCCGTCATGTATCTGGGCAAGATCGTGGAGTTCGGCCCCACCGACGTGATCTTCGACAACCCGCGCCACCCCTACACGCAGGCCCTCCTCAGCGCCATCCCCATGCCCGACCCGGACGTGCCCCTGCGCCCGCAGATGGTCGGCGAGATCGGCGACCTCAACCGCTTCGCCGGTCACGACATGACCCCCGTCTTACACGAGGACTGAGGGCGGCGGTGGGGCGATGTGTTCCGTAGCTCCGGTGCTCAGGGCATTCGCAGTTCCTCGCAGAAGCGGGCAAATGGCAACACCCGCGTGTCGGCGGCCTCGGAACCGTAATCCCGCTCGCCGAGATGCACTTGGTAGAAACGCGGAATCTGCGTGCGCTCGCGGAAATAGCGGGTTTGGGGTGAGACCGACCGCTCTCCGGTTTTGCATTCGACGGCAAATTCCGGGGTTCCGTCGCGCAGCACGACGAAGTCCACCTCGCGCTTGTCGGTGTCGCGAATGAACCGCAATTCCATCCCGTATCCCTGCGTGTCTTCGATAAAGTGACAGTATTTCAGGAGTTGTCCGGCGACCAAATTCTCAAAGCGGGCACCCGCTGATTGCACCCGTGACCAATCCCAGAAATACAGCTTGTTCTCCTTTTTGACGGCGCGAATACGTTTTGAACCGAAAGGAGCAATGCGATAAACCATATAAAGGCGTTCCAGAATGGAAATCCAGTTTTCCATCGTCTCGTGAGCCACCCCGACCCGTTGGCTCAATGCATGGACCGACAACGGCGAACCGACGCACTCCGGCAAATGCTGCAAAAGCAACTCCAGGCGGCTGACCTCGCGAACGCGTTCTAAGTCGCGCAAGTCCTCATACAGAACCCGGCTTCCTTGTTCTCTCAGCCAGCGCCGGTGGAACCGCGTCTCTCCTTTCAGCAAAGGCTCCGGAAATCCGCCGAAGCGCAACAATGGCTCCAAGGCGTCCGTCCCTTCACCCGCACTCATTTCGCGCAACGAAAACGGATGCAACCGGAAGTAATGATATCGGCCCTGCAACGAATCGCCGCCGCGCCGGTAGTGGTCCAGTCTTGCCGATCCCGTCACCAAGAACGCAATGGCTCCCTTGTTCCGGTCATAAAATCCCTTCACGAGATTTCGCCAATCCGCGAACTTGTGAACCTCGTCCAGAATGACGACCGGTTGCTTCGACGGGAGTTGCCCCCGCAGAATGCGGTCACGGTGGCTCACATCATCCCAGTTCAGATAGGCCGGGTGGGAGGGACGGCGCGGCTTGTCCCCAAGGCATTGCAGCGCAAGCGTGGTCTTTCCCACCTGCCGCGGTCCGCCCACGAAGACCATCTTTTCTTTGAGGTCTTCGCGGATCCACGGACGCAAGTAACGGTCTTCAGGCTGCATGAGTTTTTTCGTCTATACTCGAAATTGCTAATGAGTTATTTCAGGTCAACCTTAAAACGCTCATTTTGATGCGGCTTCCGTTTTCTATTTTCCGTATTCGTGCGCGAGACTCGGTCCACTGTCGATTCGATTTGAACCGCCGCCCTTCTTGTGGCAAAAGTATTTTTATCAATCACCCCATCCCTGTGAACCCTGACTTTTCGCGAGAATTCTATTTTCGCTGGCTCACTGCGTGGATCTTCATTGCGGGAGCGGCCTGCGCCTTCCCGCAGTCGACGGAGACGCGCTCCTTGGATGCCATGCGCGTCGATCCCCTCACGGAGGAGCGGCGCTGGCACCGCATTCAGGGTCACGAATTCACTGACTTTGTCCTTGCCGATCTCGCCCCCGACGGAAGCTTGGGTATCCTCAGCGCTCCTGATCGACTGGGGATATTCGACGGCTACTCGTCCCGCCTGCTGGAAATGCCGGAAGACCTGCGCCTTGGTCCGGTCAACGCCATGGCGATTTCTTCCGGGGGCGTCTACTGCCTCGTCTTCCGTGAGGGGATCGTTCTCCATGACGGGCAGTCGTGGCGACAGGTGTCGGACGAAGGGCTGGGGCGGCGTTTGTTCGGCAATATCATCGAAACCCGCGACGGCATCCTCTGGGCCGGGATCGAGAGCGGGATCGCCCGCATTGATCCGGTGAGCGGCCGTTGTGAGATCACGCCGACTCCCGCACCGGTATTGGGTCTGTGCGAGGGGCCGGCGCGTGACAGCCTCTGGGTTCTCGCTTTTCCGGACGGTTCCGTGTGGGAGTATCCGTTAAGCGGAGGGCGCATTGCCGCTGGTGCCGAGCCTGTGCAGCGGGGTGCCCCGTTCGATTCGTCACTTTCCCGCGCCATGCTGATGCGCGCGTCCGACGGGCGGGTATGGTTGATCAATGAAAACCACAATCTTCCGCCGCGGGTTTTCGATCCGGCACGGGGTGACTGGACCGGCATCAATCTCTCCCGCCTCGGAGGGGACAACCTCAACTTTTTCATCATGGAATCGCCCGACGGGGCTGTTTGGATTTCGAGCCGCGGCTCGCTCCATATTCACAAGGACGGCGAGTGGAGAATTTACCACAGTCCAGAGTTCTCGTTGCCCGGCGCCCGTTCCATCCTCCTGCACGGGTCGGACGGTTTTGTCAGCATTCTCGAGACCAGCGGCATGGGCGTCCGCATCGACTACGGGGGTCGGCAGGGCGTCTCCTTTGACGGTCTGCACTTTCAGGACGAGACGCCCGACGGCGACATCCTTTTCATTTCGGTGGACGACGAGGTGGTGCGCTGGAGACCCGGTTCGGCGGAGGCCGAGTTTTATCCGCCGGAGGTGACCGGCATTTCCACGCCCGGCGCGTTGATCGTCCACAGCAACGGGGATTGGTTTCTCGCCGGGTCGGACAACCACGGCGCGGCCGTCGCTGTCTTTGACGGAACCCAGTGGCGGCGCCATGCCTACCCCGAAGTCGGGATCTCCTTCGGTCACCTCGGACTGCTCGAGTGTTCCAACGGCGAAGTCTGGCTGGGGTGCGCGCAGATGGACGAAGAGTTTCCCGGGTATGAAGGCGGCTTGGTTGTTTTCTCGCCCGAAGCGGGCGGGGGTTATGCGGTCAGCCGCCGACTGCCGCCCGATTTTGCCTTTCGCAATTGGTCGTTGCAGGCCGGGGGCGCGGGCACCCCGTATACGAGCGGCCTCGGGCTCTATGAAAACACGGGGGCCGGGGCGATTCCGATCGAGCTGCCCGCCGTGCTCCGCAACAAGTGGATCGACCAGATCACTGTCGACTCACGCGGCACGGTTTGGTGCGCGGCGTGGTCACATGGTGTTTTCCGCCTGCGGGACGGTGAGTGGACGCAGTTCACCGAGACGGACGGTCTTGGCAGTATGCTAGCATCGTTTGTCATTATTCTCGATGATGATTCACCGGTTGTTTCCACTCGCGAAGGCCACTACCGCTTCGACGGAGAACGCTGGGCCCCGTTTATGAACTATATGGACGGTTTGCACCGGGGGTCAGGACGCGTGGCGCAGTCTGGGGACGGTTCCGTGTGGGTCAACCACACGCACGTTGACTGGTACTACCGGAGCCAACGTGTCGAAGATTACTCCAAGGATAAAAGGCGGAGCTTTGGCACGGTGCAGTATGTGCCGGACGCGGCGCCCCCGGTCGTGCGTTGGGCTTCCGATCCACCGTCGCTTTTCCGAAACACCGATCTCGTCTTCAGGTGGAAGGGGATCGACCCATGGTCGAAGACTCCGCCGGACCGCCTCCGCTATTCCCACCGCATCAACGGCGGCGCATGGTCGCCCTTTTCCGCCGCCACCGGGTTGACGCTCGACGAGATGCGGGGCGGAAAGCATCTCATCGAAATCCGCGCGCGGGATGCCGACTTCAACATCACGGCCGTGCCGCTGCGGGCGGAGTTTGCCGTCATTCTGCCGTTGTGGCGGCAAGGGTGGTTCATCGCTTCGTTGGCGGCCGGGGTAGCTTTCGTTGTCGCCGTGGCCGCACTGTTCGTCCGCCAGCGCATCCGCCACATGCTCGAACTGGAGGGCGTGAAAATCCGCTTTTTCACCCACCTTTCCCACGAACTCAAAACGCCTCTGAGCCTCATCCTCGGTCCCGTCGAGCGCCTCCAGAACGAGGTCGGCGACATGCGGCACCAGCAATACCTCTCGCTCATCAAGTCGAACAGCCAACGGCTCCTCTTCCTCGTCAACCAGTTGCTCGACTTCCGGAAACTGCAACTGAACAAACTTGCGTTCCAACCGGAAAAGGGAGACTTCGTGCAGTTCGCGCGGAATTGCATTTCCGTCTTCCACGGGTGGATTCGGGAGAAGGAACAAGCTATCGCCCTCGAAAGCACGATGGACAGGTTTGTCTTTTCCTTCCCGCACGAGGTCTACCACAAGATCATCGATAATCTCCTCGGCAACGCCATCAAATACACGCCCCGGGGCGGGCACGTCACCGTGCGGATCGACCGGCGGCGCGGGCCGGACGGCGAGACACGGGGCGTTCTCGAGGTCGAAGACACCGGCCCGGGGATCGCGGAGACCGACCAAAAGGCGGTCTTCGAGCCCTTTTTCCGCGGATCCTCGGCGGAGCGGAAGGCGGAGGGCACGGGCATCGGCCTGGCCTTTGTGAAGGAGCTTGTCGACAGCATCGATGCGGAGATCGAGTTGATCAGCCCGGTGCATCCGGGCGACGCCGAACGCCCCGGCAGTTGTTTCCGGGTGACCTTCCCGGTGAAACCGGCGGAAGAGGCGGCGGGGGTCCGGGACGCGCCGCAACCCACGGTCATCGAAAGCACGGAGAGCGGCGCGACGGCGGCGACGGCGGGGTCGGCGGAAGGCCGTCTCGTCCTCCTCGTCGAGGACAACCACGCCTTGCGCGAATTCATCGCCGGGGAGTTGTCGGAGTTTGCCCGCGTCGAGACGGCGGACTCGATGGAAACCGGCTTTGCGAAAGCGCGTGAACTCATCCCCGACATCATCGTCTCCGATGTGGTGATGGGCGGAAAGAGCGGATTCGACCTCTGCCGCGCGCTGAAGGAGGATGCGCACACCTCCCACGTTCCCGTCGTGCTCCTCACTGCGCTGCGTTCGGAGGAGCACAAGCGGCTCGCCTACGAAAGCGGGGCGGACGACTTTATCACCAAGCCCGTCTCGCCGGAGATTCTGCGCCTGAAGCTGAGGAACCTTCTCGACACCCAGCAGCACACCCGCCGGCGGGTCCGGCAGCAGTTTGTCGACGATAACCGGATGACAGGCCGCTCGCAGGCGGACCAGCAGTTCCTTGACAAGGTCAAGGCCGTCGTCGATGCGGAACTCGGCAACGAGCAGTTCGACGTCAACGCGTTGGCGGAAAAGCTGGGCTTCAGCCGGAGCGCCTTCTACCGCAAGTTCAATAGCCTCACCGATCTCAGTCCGGCCTCGTTCATCCGCACGAAACGACTCCGGCAGGCCGCCAAATGGCTGGCCGAGGGCGAAAAATCCGTCTCCGAGATCGCCTACGACGTCGGCTTCTCCGACGCCGGCTACTTCAGCCGGGTCTTCAAGGACGAGTTCAAATGCCCGCCCTCGGAGTTCGCCCGCCGGAAGGAAACGGCGGCGGGGAGTCCGGCCGGGTTCCGGCGCACCAGCGCCTGATTGCGGCGCATTGGATGCGGTCGTGCGAGAGTGCAATGGCGCGGATAAGCGGCTGGCTCGCAGGAGCGCGGGTCTTCAGACCGCGTAAAGCCGTGGAAATCCTCTCCGCGACGGCCGCAAGGGTGGCGGATTTCTTCCCCGCTGACACAGATTCGCAGGGTCGGCGGGACGGAAGTGCGGGAACAATGCGCGGCAGGGACAAAATTCCACCCTCATATGCACAAAATCACCGCTCAATCGGGGATTCGGATGGGCTATAATGGGCGCGCAAATCATCTGATTTGGCAATCACTCCATAAACCTAAATCCAATAAAGTCATGAAGTTACACACTATTGTGTCCATTCTCCGGAAGTCAGCAGCGCTGTTTCTTCCGGTTTTTCTCGCTGCGAATCTGTCCGCGCAGTCCATCATCAGTCTGAACATCCGGGACGGAAACCCTGAGGGCAATTCGGCGGTCCTCGGAGCCTTCGGTGTCGCCGCAGAGGGAACCGTGGTCGACAACTGGAACAATACGAACTCCTTCGGCGCGGCCAATCCGACTCTCGACCTTGTCGACAGCTCGGGTGCCGCGACCGGGGTGTCCGCTACCGTCCTCAATGCGGGCGGCCAACAATACTGGGGTGCGGACTACGCCGGCACGCCGTGGAATTTCGGCATCGCCCATTTCACAGGCACGCCGAATCCGGTGTCGGTCACCTTCGACAACCTGAATGCCGCCTTTCCGCTGGGATACTACGCCCTTGTCTATGTCAGCGGTGCTCCGCCGAACCAAGGCGCGGCCGTCACCGACGGGTCGACGACGTATTACTTCCAGACGTCGAACCCCGCCGACACCACCCCGCTGCTCATCACGAGCACGACAAGCGACACCTACGATGTCGGGAACTACGCCGTCTTCGGAAGTATCACCACGCCGCTCATGTCCGACGACATTACCTTCGCCATCCCCACGGGAAGCGTCGTCTCCAACAACGCCGGGATCGGCGGCGTGCAGCTCGTGGCCATTCCCGAGCCGTCCGCCGCCGCCGTCTTCGTCGGGCTCCTCGCCGTTGGGCTGCTTCTCTATCGGCGTCGCCGCGCCTGAGCGGACCGGCAACCGTCCATCAACCTGAACCGTAACAGAAATCCAACACAAATAATCCCATGAAATACGTAAAAACAACCTCCTTTCGAAAGCTGGCTCTCGCCGCGCTTTCCGTTTGTCTCCTGCCCGCGTTCGCCGGGGCGACGATTATCGGCGTTAACATACGCACGGCCGGTGGCGGTGGCACCGTAGTGGATGAACCGTTTGGCATCGCCGCCGAGGACACCGTGGTCAGCAACTGGAATCAGACCAGTTCCTTCGGCGCGGCGAATCCGACCGAGGACTTGATTACTGACGACGGCACAGTGACCGGTGTTTCCGCCACGATCCTCAACGCAGGCGGCGAGCAATTCTGGGGCGGGGACTACGCCGACACACCGTGGAACTATGGGATCGCCCACTTCACGGGAACCACGGGTGCCGTCTCTATCAGTTTTGACAACCTGAACGATGCCTTTCCGCTGGGGTATTACGCCCTTGTCTATGTCAACGGTGCTGCGGCGAACCAAGGCGCGGCCATCACCGACGGGACGACGACGTTTTACTTCAAGTCGTCGGACACGGCGAACACCACGCCCATCCTCATCACGACAACGGAGTTGCCGGATCCGGGTGAATACACGGCG
>SKLD01000467.1 GCA_007123395.1 Opitutales bacterium | reverse complement strand
TGTGCGGGGAGTGGTTGTTGGCCATGGCGTAAGGGTGGGAAGAAAGAAGGAGAATCAGGCTAAGCAGCCAAGCGCGAAGCGCGGCGCGTGCCAAGGGTCGTCGGTTGCATTGTTCAGAACACATGGGGTGCGCGGGCATGAATTCAGCCTTCAAGCTATTTCCTGACGCGGCCGGGAGTCAACGCACTGTTTTGGTCTCATCCGCTGCTTTGTCGTCAATAGAACGGTCTCGTTAAGGCTGAACATCACGCGGGCGCAGCCCGCCTTGGAGTGCGGTGATCCTTCACCGCCTTCGCCGCGCGAGGAAGCCGCCCAACCTTGTCCCCGCGCCATTGGAGCGAAGGTCCCCCTCAAAACAGCTCCGGCTGGCCGCCGGCGGCGGGGCGGGTGATGCCGAGGACCTCGTAGCCCTTGGGGGCGAGGACGCGGCCCTGCGGCGTGCGCTGGATGTAGCCCTCCTGGATGAGGTAGGGCTCGTGCACTTCCTCAAGGGTGTGCTGCTCCTCGCCCACGGCGACGGCGATGGTGCCGAGGCCGACGGGGCCGCCGTTGTAGTTCTCCGCCATGACGCGGAGGATGCGCTTGTCCATTTCGTCGAGGCCGCGGGCGTCGATTTCGAGGAGGGTGAGGGCGTCGCCCGCGACGGGGCGGGTGATGCGACCGTCGGCGCGTTGCTCGGCGAAATCGCGCACAAAGGCGATGAGGTTGTTGGCGACACGGGGGGTGCCGCGCGCACGGCCCGCGATCTCGCCCGCGCCCTCGGTGTCGATCGCCACGCCGAGGAGCGAGCAACTGCGCGTGATGATGCGCATGAGGTCCTCGTGGCTGTAGTAGTCGAGGCGCGTCTGGAGGGTGAAGCGGCTGCGCAGGGGGGCGGTGAGGAGGCCGGTGCGCGTGGTTGCGCCGATGAGGCAGAAGCGGGGGATATCGAGCCGGATGCTCCGCGCGTTGGGGCCTTGGTCGAGCATGATGTCGATGCGGTAGTCCTCCATGGCGGAATAGAGGTACTCTTCGACGGTCTTTGGGATGCGGTGGATCTCGTCGATGAAGAGGACGTCGCCTGTCTCGAGGTTGGTGAGCATGCCGGCGAGGTCGCCGGGGCGCTCGATGACGGGGCCGGAGGTGACGCGCAGGTTGGTGCCCATCTCGTTGGCGATGATGTGGGCGAGGGTGGTCTTGCCGAGGCCCGGCGGGCCGCTGAGGAGAATGTGGTTGAGGACGTCGCCGCGCTTGGCGGCGGCCCCTGTCATGACGCGGAGGCGCTCGACGGTCTTGCGCTGGCCCGTGTAATCGCCGAAGTGCTGCGGGCGCAGGGTGACGTCGAGGGCGGAACGGGTCTCCGTCGCCTCGTGGATGAAGTCGTGTCCTTTGGCGGGCTGCGTCATGGCGTCGGCACTACTCTTCCTTGAACTCGGAGGGCATTTCGCTGTCGGGCATGCGCTCGATCTTCGCGCCGAGGGCGGCGAGCTTGGATTCGAGGCGCTCGTAGCCGCGGTCGAGGTGGTAGATGCGTTGCACCCATGTTTCCCCTTCGGCGGCGAGTCCGGCGAGGACGAGGGCGGCACTCGCGCGCAGGTCGGAGGCCATGACGGGCGCGCCGTAGAGGGCGGAGCGGCCGTTGACGACGGCGCTCGGCCCTTCCATGGAGATGTCGGCACCCATGCGCAGCAGCTCCGGCACATGCATGAAGCGGTTGGGGTAGATACGTTCGGTGATAATACTCAGGCCGCTCGTAAGGGCGAGGGTGGCGAGCATCTGCGCCTGCAAATCGGTCGGAAACCCGGGGTGGGGCAGGGTGATAACCTCGACGGCGCGGCGCTCTTCGCGCGAGCCGTGTACGGTGATCGTGCCGGCGTCCGGGTCGGCTTCCACGGCGATGCGGGCCTCCTCCATCTTGTCGAGGAGGGCGCGCATGTGGCCGGGCACGACGCCCTCGACGGTGACGTCGCCGCCCGTGATCGCGCCCGCGAGGAGGAGCGTGCCCGCTTCGATGCGGTCGGGCAGGACGGTGTGCTCGCAGCCACGGAGCCGGTCCACGCCGGTGATCTTGAGGTAGTGACTGCCCACGCCTTCGATGTCGGCGCCCATCGCCTCGAGAAAACGGCAGAGGTCGACGACTTCGGGCTCGCAGGCCGCGCTTTCAATGCGTGTGACGCCGGGAGCGAGGACGGCGGCCATGACGATGTTGGCCGTGCCCGTGACGGTCGGGCCGTGGCGGCCGCCGAGGTAGAGGTGGTTCCCCGCGAGGCCGGAGGCGTTGACCTCCACGTAGCCGCGGCGGATGCTGTTGCGGCAGCCGAGGCGTTCGAGCCCTTTGAGGTGCAGGTCGATGGGGCGCGGGCCGATGACACAGCCGCCCGGCAGCGACACCCTTGCTTGGCGGCAGCGCCCCACGAGCGGCCCGAGGAGACAGACGGAGGCGCGCATCTTGCGCACCAGTTCGTAGGGGGCGACATGGCCGATTTCGCGGGCGTGGATCCGCCACGTGCCGTCGCCCTCATTGGTTACCTCGGCCCCCAGTTCGCGCAGAAGCTCCGCCATGAAGCGGATGTCCGAGAGATCGGGGACGCGGTGAATGACGACGGGTTCATCAGTGAGCAGGGTGGCGGCGAAAATCGGAAGCACGGCGTTTTTTGCGCCGCCCGCCCGCACCCGCCCGTGCAGGGCGTTGCCGCCCTCGATACGCATGACATCCATAGCGGTCAGTTGCCGGAGTTGGAGGAAGAGCCTTGGCCGCCGGGGTTACCGCCGCCCCCGCTTCCGCGGTTGCGCCGGTTGCGGCGGCGTTTCTTTGGCGGGCCGCCGTCACCGCCGGGGCTGTTTCCCGCTCCCCCGCCTTTGTCTGCAGGGGCTTGCGCGCGGCCGCGACCCGTGCCGCCGGGCCCGTCCGGTCCGCCTTTGCGGCGTCCGCGCGGTTTGCGCGGGCGCTGTTTACCGCCATCGGCGCCTCCACCCGGACCGCTGCCCCCTCCGGCGGGGCCGCCTTTGCCGCCGCGCGCCCGCCGGTCCTTGCGATCACCCCGGGAACCGCGCTCCGCCCGCGCCGGTTTGCCACCTTTTCCCTTCGCGCGCTGGTTTTTGGTTTTACCGCCGAAGGAAAACAGGGTGCGCAAATACCGCCGCAGCCGCTTCCACGCGCGCGTCAGCGGCCCGCCGTGACGGCGGCGGCTCTCGGCCCGCTCGGCGCGGTCGGCGGCGCGGAACTCCCGCTCGAGGTCGCGGCTGTCGATCGGCTTGAAATCCGTCGGCGGAGGCTGGAGAATGGGGATTTCCGTCCTCTGACGGCGCGCTCCGGGCCGCAGAATATAATCAACGGGTCGCAGGGAATGGGGCGCGACCGGCGAGATGCGGGTTTTGCCCGAACGCTCCCGCGTCTCATAGGCTTCAATGTTTTCGAAATCGGGCATGGTCGTTTTGGGATTGTGCCGGGCGGCGGTGGATGTCGTTGACGGTTTCGCACGCCGCCGCGCCCCCGCTCCGGCGGAAACTACCGGACCGTAAAGGACGCGCCCACGCGCTCAACTCTTTTTTCGATTGCCCGTAGCGCCCCTGCGATCAAATTTTTCCACCTCATGGACAAACTTGAGGAGATTTTCCGCTTGCAGGCCGAACTCAACGCGCGCATCGGCGTCCACCTTGAGGGGCTCGACGAGGCGGAAAAGGGCCGCTGGGTCCTCAACTACACCCGTGCCATGCAGCAGGAAATGGCCGAACTCGTCGACTCCGTACCGTGGAAATGGTGGGCGCGCTACCAGAAATTCGACGAGCAGAACGCCCGCGTCGAAGTCGTCGACCTCTTCCACTTCCTCGTTTCCCTCGCCCAGACACTCGGCATGACGGCCGACGACGTCTACGCCGCCTATCTCAAGAAAAACGCCGTCAACCACCAGCGCCAGGAAACCGGCTACGCCCGAAAAGACGAAGCCGACTCGCGACATATTTAGGGAGAGAGTCGAAGACGCGTGTGGGCTGAAAACACGGGTTGAAAACCCGTGCTCCCGTGCTCCCGTGCCGGGGACTGCGTCCACCAAACAGAACCGAGACCGCCACCTAACCCATAACTTCATCCTGCGACATCCAAAAACCTTTTTGCAGAACTTGACGCACACAACTAATGTATATCACTTCGCACCCGGTGCGTGGGGGGTGCGTGGAGGACTCGGAGGATTACGCTTCAGCGGAAGAAGTTGTATTTGAGGATGGCGTAAACGGCGCGGACGCCGTCGCGCCAGCCGATTTTTTTACCTTCTTCATAGGTGCGGCCATAGTAGGAGATGCCGACTTCGTAGATGCGGGTGTTCAGCTTGGCGACTTTGGCGGTGATCTCGGGTTCGAAGCCGAAGCGGTTTTCCTCGACGGTGATCTGCGCGAGGATGTCGGCGCGAAAGACTTTGTAGCAGGTCTCGACGTCAGTGAGGTTGAGGTTCGTGAGCATGTTGGAGGCGAGGGTGATAAGGCGGTTGGCGACCATGTGCCAGAAGTAGACGACGCGGTGGGGGCCGCCGCCCATGAAGCGCGAGCCGAAGACGACATCGGCGCGATCTTTCAGGATGGGGTCGAGGAGACCGGGATATTCGGCGGGATCGTATTCGAGGTCGGCGTCCTGGATGATGACGATGTCGCCGGTGACGGCGGCGAAGCCGGTGCGCAGGGCGGCGCCCTTGCCCTGGTTCTCCTCGTGGCGCAGAAAGCGCAGACCCGGCACGACGGCGGATTGGAGGAGGGCGGCGGTTTTGTCGGAGGAACCGTCGTCGACGGCGATGATCTCATGGATGGCGACGGGCGCGGCGCGCACGCGGCCGATCAGTTCGAGGACGGTGGCTTCTTCGTTGTAGCAAGGGATGACAACGGAGACGCGCGGCGTGCCGGATGCAGCAGGTTTGGGTGTGGCTGTGGAGGTCATGGTCGGTCGGGAGGTGCTTTCGCGTTTGAGCGGGTGGACTTTCCTTTGTGAGCGTCGGGGTGGCAAGGTGTTTTGCGTGCGGCAGATCACCCTTGCCTGTTTCGTGCGCGACGCAATCGTCATGGTCCATGAAATCCGACACGACTCCGAACCGCCCCGCTTCTCTTGTTGCGCTGTTACACGGCCCGGACCAACCGGGACTCGTGGCGCGGACTTCCGGGTGGATCTACGAGCGCGGGGGAAATATCCTGCACGCCGACCAGCACCGCGACGACGAGGCGGGGGTTTTCTTCCAGCGCATCGAGTGGATTCCGGCCAACGGCGGCGGCGCGGACGCGGAGTCGTTTGATACCTTCGCGCGATCATTGGGAATGACGGTGGAGACGGTGTGGACGGGCAAGCTGCCGCCGGTGGCGCTGTTTGTCTCAAAGATACCGCACTGCTTCCACGATCTACTCGCGCGCTGGCGGCTCGGCGAGTTCCGCGGCAAGCTCGCATGCATCGTGTCGAACCACCGCCATCTGGAAGCGGACGCGGAATACCACGGCATTCCGTTTTACCACGTACCGGTGGACCGTTCGCACAAGGCGGAGGCGGAGGCGCGGCAGTTGTCCGTTTTGCGCGAGCATGGGGTGCGGTTGGTGGTGCTCGCCCGCTACATGCAGGTGCTCTCAGAGGATTTTCTGGATGCCTGCGGATGCCCGGTGATCAACATCCACCACAGTTTTCTTCCCGCCTTCGCAGGGGCGCGGCCCTACCATCAAGCGTATTCGCGGGGGGTGAAGCTGATCGGCGCGACGGCGCATTACGCCACGGCGGTTCTCGACGACGGGCCCATCATTCAGCAGGACACCATCCACGTGAACCACCGGCACAGCGTAGGCGACTTGGTCCGGCGCGGACGCGATCTTGAAAAGAGCGTCCTGGCGCAGGCCGTGCGCTGGCACCTGCAGCACCGCGTGCTTGTCTACGGCAACAAGACAGTGGTTTTTGACTGAAGCCAAATTACCCTGCGGTTTCCGGTCATGCGCCGACCCGTCTGCGCAATATTCGTCAAGTCCGTGTCCCCTCTCCTTCGGGTGCGAACGGAGCACGGACATGGTCTTCGACATGTCGTCGCTGCGCTTCTCGGAACTTGTCCGTGTGCGGTTGGCGTGCCGAAGCGCGTTTCTCTCCAACTGGTGACGGGGACAGGTGCCGAGCCGCTTGCGGCGACACTCGCGAAGCCCATTTCCCCTCTCCGTGGGGTGCGAACGGCGCGTTGCTTCCCAACCGGTGCCGGGGACGGACAGCACGTTGAGCCATTCGCCCGTCAGTCCACAAAACAGGATTTCAGCCAGGGGTCATTGCGCATCAGGTGTTCTGCTTCCGGCAGGCAGTCGCGCGAAGAAAGTACGGTGTAAAAATTCTCTTTCATTTCGGGTGCGAGACGAACGGCTTCTATCCAGTCGGACAACTTGAAGGGGTCTGCCGCTATGGCATCCCAAAAGCCGGTCTTTTTGAACAATTCTGCGATGGTTTCGGAATTCTGTTTTTGGAGCAGGCTGACAAGATAGGTGGCAACCCCGACCTGGAGGCCATGGAGAGCGGGCTTACGGCTCAATGAATCCAGTGCATGGGAGATAAGATGTTCGCTGCCGCTTGCCGGACGTGAGGAACCGCAAACGCCCATGGATATGCCATTGAGCATAAGCGCGGTTCCCAACAGCCTCACTCCTTCAAGATCGCGGTGCGGGCGGGCAATGAACTGGAAAACCGTTGAATCGGATAACAATGCCGCGAAATCGTTTATCTTCGTTCCGACCGCGTGAAAGGCAAGCTTCCAGTCGGTGATGGCTGTCAGCTTGGCCACCAGATCGCCTACACCGGAAAGCCACAGTATTTCAGGTGCTTCCAGGCAGACTTCGGTATCGATCACGACCCCAAAAGGCATAATCGACGGCAGCGATTTTCGGCAACCTTCAAGGCTCAGGCTAGACTGCGGGCTGCACATTCCATCGTTGGACAGTGAGGTTGGAATGGAGATATAAGGCAAGCGGCCCAGGAACGAGACATATTTGGCCGTATCGAGCGCCTTTCCGCCGCCGTATCCCAGGATAGCTTGGGTCCCGGCCGGCAGTTTCGTGAAAAGCTCCCGCGCCTGCTCGAAGGAGGCTTCCTCAACAGCCCATTGATTCCTTACTGAGATCTGTTCCTCTTCAAGTCCTTCATGCAGTCGCTGCATCAAGTTCTCTTCCAGACCACTGCTGTGAAGAATGACGACATCTCTAAATTTGTTTCGGCGAGCGTAAATCCCGACGCGGCCGGCAGCTCCGGCTTTGATGCGGACAAGGGTGGGAATGTCGATCTGAGTACGTTGCATGTTGCCTTTGCGATGTTCAGTGCACCCGCAGGCGAAAGTCGCGCACGAGCAATTCTCCCAATTGCATCCAGAGGTAAATATTGACCGTTTGGGCATCAGTTTCGACTTCCGCGGAAATTGCCCGCGGAAGCCAATCTCCCTCAAGGATTGTCATCGAGTGGTTTTCCAACTCTTCACCGGATTCGTTGAGAAACTGCATCCCCACCCAGGCGCGTTGATTGCGGTCGGTCACGATTTTCGCATCGAAATACAAGGTGATTCGCTGGCCTTTTTCCAAAACCA
>SKLD01000127.1 GCA_007123395.1 Opitutales bacterium | reverse complement strand
GATAATTCCACAATGGGAGAAATTTGTATAAAATTATAATACGGGCCTGCGGTGTATCATGTAATATCGCGGAGTTCATGCGTACCTTGCGGCAACGCTACACGCGGTGGTTCAACCTCGCGCGCGGGACGGCGGGCGCGCTTTGGGCGGAGCGCTTGTGCAGCGTGCTTGTGCAGGACACGCCCTTGCTGGTGGGTCGGAACGCGGCCTACATCGACTTGAACGCGGTGCGGGCGGGCCTGACGGATCAGTCCGAGAACTACCGCTGGTGCGGCTACACGGAAGCGTTGGCGGGGAGGGAATCTCTCTGCCACGCCCTTGCCGCTTGTTTCCCAGCGGCGGAGGACACGAAGGAGGCGCTTGCGTGCTCCCGTCTGCTGATGTTCGGAAAGGGAGCAGGGGCGGCGGCACGGGCGGGATACCGTGCCCTTGAGGATCCGCGGAGATGATTATCCGTCGCGGCCTTTGCCGCGGCTCGACGTAACTCCGACAAAGAAGAAGTAAGCGTATGCGGGCGGATCGTAGAGCCAAGAAGGCACGGGTTAGCGTGTTGGGGCAAGTCCTGTGTTCACGCGTTACTGGTGGTTGTGCCGATCACTTTTCCGCTGCGCCGGGCCTGCCCAAACCGAGACCTCGCTCGAAGAGCCGCGACGGTCAAGCAGCGGGACTTTCCCCGACACGATGCCGTTCGGAGCTGCCAGCTTCGCGATTCCATCCCATCGTCACCCGGATGTCGAATTACACTGGAAAAAGCGGATATCGGGTATAGCTTACGATTATGGCAAAGCCGGAACAGTGTTCGAATTGCACAAAACCCGCCACGATCCACCTGACGCAGATTGTAAACAATCAGATCCAAAAGGTGGATCTTTGCGAGGATTGTCCCTTCAAGAAGGGGGTGACCGATCCCGAGGGCTTTTCGCTGGCCGAGTTTCTTCTTAAGCCCGGGACCCTCATGCAGGCGCAGGCCGACCAACTGGAATGCCCGAGTTGCGGATTTACGCCCGCTGATTTTAAAAAAGTCGGGCGCTTCGGCTGCCCTGTCTGCTACGAGACCTTCAAGGGAATTCTCAAACCAATGCTCAGTAACATGCACAAGGACACCGTCCACCGAGGCAAGGTGCCCGACCGCGCGCTTGCCCGCGTGAGCATCAAGCGTAAACTTACCGAACTCGAATCGCACCTGCGTGAGGCAGTCGACGAGGAAAAATACGAAGAGGCCGCCGCCCTGCGCGACGAGATCAAGCTGCTGCGTTCGTCCCTTGCCGAAGCCCCCGGTCCATCCGACGACGAATGAATATCCTTCCCCTCATCGAAGCCAAGGCGGAGCTGACCGACGGCGGTCTGCCCCCGGAGCCCATCGTCTTGAGCACGCGTATCCGCCTCGCGCGGAACATCGCGCCGCACCACTTTCCGGGGCGGGCCGATGAGTCGGAGCGCGCTGAAATCCTCGCCATGGCTTTCGGAAAGATTGCCGACGGGCCGCTCTCCGGAGGAACGAAGATCCGTGTCGAAGACCTGAGCCCGCTGGAGCGGCAGGTGCTCGTCGAGCGTCACCTCATCAGCCGCGAACTGTCCGAGGCCGGTGCCGGGGCCGGTGTCATCATCGACCGTGCCCAGCACATCTCCATCATGGTCAACGAGGAAGACCACCTGCGTCTTCAGGCCGTGCGCTCCGGTTTTAATTTCAAGATGGCGTGGACCGAACTCGACGCCTTGGACACAGCCATCGAGGAAGACGTCGACTATGCCTTTTCTTCCGAGCTGGGATACCTCACCGCTTGCCCCACGAATCTGGGCACCGGCATGCGCGCTTCCGCCATGCTCCACCTTCCGGGGCTCGTCATGCAGGAGCACATGGAAAAGGTCATCCGCATGGTCAACCAGCTTGGCATGGCCGTGCGCGGGCTCTTCGGGGAGGGTTCCGAGGCGACCGGGAGCATTTTCCAGATTTCCAACCAGCAGACCCTCGGCGAGTCGGAGGATTCCATCGTCAAGCGGCTCATCAACGTGCTCCACGCCATCATCGAACAGGAGGAAAACGCCCGAAAGGTGATCCGCGAGAAAAGAGCCCTCAAACTCATCGACAAGATTGGGCGCGCCTTCGGAATTCTGCGCAACGCGCATTTGGTCAGCTCCGAGGAGGCCATGAACCTGCTCAGCCTTATGCGTTTGGCGGTTGACCTCGGATTGCTTCCGGCGGAATATAGAACCCATGTCGACCGTCTGTTTATTGAAACACAGCCCGGCCATATTCAGCTCTCTGCCCGCGGTGAGGTGGACCCCGGCGAACGCGACCAGCGTCGTGCGCGGACCTTGCGTGAGGAGTTCTCCTCTCTCCCGGGCTTGAGTTTCGGCACAAAACCTGATGTCACCCCTAAGAAAAAGAAGTCCTGACGAACCATGGAACCGATGAACAACTTCACTCCCCGCGCCCAACAAGTCCTCGCTCTGGCGCGCAAAGAGGCCGACCGCTTTCACCACAACTACGTGGGGACGGAGCACCTCCTGCTCGGTCTGATCAATCTTGGTCAGGGCGTCGCCGTCAACGTGCTCCAGAAGATGGGGCTCGACCTCGAAACGGTGCGCAACGCCGTGGAAAAGCAGGTCGGCAAGGGTACGGCGGCCAAGCCCACGGGCAACATTCCCTATACTCCGCGCGTTAAAAAGGTTCTCGCCCTCGCGGGAAAGGAGGCCAAGGCGCTCAACCACAGCTACGTCGGCACAGAGCACATTCTCCTCGGGCTTCTGCGCGAGGGTGACGGCGTGGCCGCACGCGTCCTCAAGAGTCTTGACGTCGACATCGAGCGCTGCCGCGACGAAATCCTCAGCGAACTCGACCCCAACTTCGCGGGCGAGGGCGGGGAGGGCGGGGGTTCCGCCCAGCCGGCAGGCGCGGGCGGCGGTTCCGCGGAGGAGCGCAAGGAAGTGAAGACGCCCGCCCTCAAGGCGTTCGGGCGCGACCTCACCGAGCTGGCCCGCAACGGCGACCTCGACCCCGTCATCGGGCGCAAGGACGAGATTCGGCGTGTCATCCAAATCCTCTGCCGCCGCACGAAGAACAACCCCGTTCTCATTGGCGAGGCGGGCGTCGGCAAGACGGCCATCGTCGAAGGCCTTGCCCTCGAGATCGCCAACGGGTTGGTGCCGGAGATTCTCGCCGACAAGAAGCTTATCACCCTCGACCTTGCCCTCATGGTTGCCGGCACGAAGTACCGTGGCCAGTTTGAGGAGCGCATCAAGGCCGTCATGGACGAAATCCGTCGCGCCAAGAATGTCATCATCTTCATCGACGAGTTGCACACCATTGTCGGCGCGGGTGCTGCCGAAGGGGCTATGGACGCCTCCAACATTTTCAAGCCTGCCCTCAGCCGCGGCGAGCTGCAGTGCATCGGTGCGACGACCCTTGCCGAGTATCGCAAATACATTGAAAAGGACAGCGCCCTCGACCGACGTTTCCAGAGCGTCATGGTCGAAGCGCCTTCGCCGGAGGATTCGCTCGAAATCCTCAAGGGCATCGCGCCAAAATACGAGGAGCATCACAAGGTTAATTTCACGGCTTCCGCCCTCGAGGCCGCGGTCAAGCTCTCCGAGCGCTACATCACGGCACGCTACCTGCCCGACAAGGCCATCGACGTGCTCGACGAATCGGGAGCGCGAGCGCGCATTAGTTCCATGAGTCGCCCTCCGGAGATTGAGGCTATCGGCAAGGAGATCGAAGACGTCTGCACAAAGAAGGAGGACGCCATCGCCAAGCAGAGGTTCGAGGATGCCGCGCGCTTCCGTGACAATGAAAAGCAGCTGCGCGCGAAGCGCGACAAGATGATGGAGGACTGGAAGAAGGAGCGCGCGGAGACCCGCGTGGTCGTTGGTGAAGACGATATGCTCCACGTCGTAAGTGACTGGACGGGCATTCCCCTCAACCGCATGGAGCGCAAGGAATCCGAAAAGCTCCTCCACCTCGAAGACGACTTACAGAACTCCGTCGTCGGCCAGGACGAGGCCACCGTTGCCATCGCCAAGGCTCTTCGCCGCAGCCGCGCCGACCTCAAGGATCCGCGCCGGCCCATCGGCTCTTTCCTCTTCATGGGGCCGACGGGTGTGGGCAAGACGCACCTTGCCAAGTCCCTTGCCGAGTCTATCTTCGGTGAGCGCGACGCGATCGTGCAGATCGACATGTCGGAATACATGGAGAAGTTTTCCGTCAGCCGTCTCATCGGTTCGCCCCCCGGCTATGTCGGCTACGAGGAGGGCGGTCAGCTCACTGAGACAGTCCGCCGCAAGCCCTATTGCGTGGTGCTCTTCGACGAGATCGAAAAGGCCCACCCCGACGTCGTGCAGCTGCTCCTCCAAGTCCTCGAAGAGGGCCGCCTCACGGATAGCCTCGGGCGCACGGTCGACTTCCGCAACACGATCATTATCATGACGTCCAACGTGGGGGCGCATATTCTCCAGAAGAGCCAAAGCCTCGGCTTCGGGATCGATGATATCGAAGGCGATTTCGAAAAGACGCGCGACAAGATTCTCGAAGAGTCCAAGCGCGTTTTCAAGCCCGAGTTCCTCAACCGCATCAACAGCATCATCGTCTTCCGGCAACTCCAGCGCATCCACCTGCGCAAGATCGTCGATCTTGAGATCGGCGAGGTAACCAAGCGTCTGCGCGACCGGAACTTGCCGCTCGAAGTCAGCTCCGAGGCGAAGGACTTCCTCATCGATCACGGTTACGACGAGAAGTACGGCGCGCGTCCGCTGCGCCGGGCTGTCGAGCAGCACCTCGAGGATCCGCTCGCCGAGTCCCTCTTGCGGGGAGATATACGCGAGGGCGAGGTGATTCTCGTTGAGTTGAACGAAGGCAAGTCCGCCCTCACGTTCCATCAGGAAGCGCCGGCGGCCGGTTCGGTCTCGGAAAAGTGATGCGGCGGAAGCTGGCGCGTGACGGTTGCCTCTTTGGAACGGCTCCTTCTCGCTGAAGCCGTCCGCCGATGGACCCGCCTGCGCCGCCGACGCCTTCTGCCGTTCCGCCTGACCTGCGGCGGAACCGTGCGCATCCGCTCGATTGGGCGGCGGCAGTGGGATTCATCGCCTATGCATCAACGGCGACCATTACGCCGATCTGCCTCGTTATTCTCGCAAAGGAGCTGCGTTTTTCCCTCGCCGCCGCCGGCACACTCGAGGTCGTGCGCAGTCTTCTTGCCGTCGGCATCATGGTGGCGAGCGGGTTTCTCGCGGGATGGTTCGGCAAAGTGCGGTCGCTCGGCGCGGCCATGCTGCTCCTCGGTTTCGGCATGATGGTCTACAGTGCGGCGCCGTCTTACGGGGTCGTCGTCATCGCCCTTGCTCTTTTCGGCATCGGCGGGGGCGTTGCGGACGCGCTGATCAACCCCCTTGTGCAGGATTTGCACCCCGGCGACTCGGGCCGCTACCTCAACATCGTCAACGCCTTCTGGTCGATCGGTGTTCTCGGCACGATGCTCATCAGCGGTGAGCTGCTCACGCGGGAGGTGTCCTGGCGCTTTCTCGCCGGCGGGGTGGGGGCAATTGCGTTCCTCTCCGGCGCGCTCTTTCTCCTCCTGCAAAACACAAAGCCGCGTGACAAGAACCAGCGGCTGCGCGAGGTCTTCGCGCACAAGGCGAGCATTCTCGGACAGCGCGGTTTCTGGCTCTTCTTCTGGGCGCTCTTTGTCGCCGGTGCCATTGAGGGGGCGTTCACCTTCTGGAGCGCGAGCCTCATCCAGCTTGAGTTCGGCGGGCGTCCGCGCGCCGCCGGCGTCGCCGCCGCGTTTTTTGCCACGGGTATGATCGCGGGGCGTCTGCTCTGCGGTTGGCGCGTGCGGCAAGAGCACCTCTGGCATTTGCTCTTTTTCTCCGCTCTCGGGGGTCTGCTGGTGAGCATGGTCGTACCCTTTGCACCTGTTGTGCCCGTTGCCGTTGCGCTGCTCTTTCTTGCCGGGCTCGCCACCGCCGCGCTCTGGCCAAGCATCCAGTCCTTCGCCGCCGACCGGTTGCATGCCGACTCCACCGCACTGTTCATCCTCCTGAGCTGCGGCGGTATCCCCGGATTTGCCTTTGCCCCGTGGATTATGGGACTTGTCGGCGAACACACCAACCTCCGGGTTGCATTTTGGTGCGTGCCACCACTGTTCATTGTTCTCCTCGCGCTGCTTTGGCGCGCGCGTCCGTCGGCGGGCGATTCTCAACCGCGGTAGCGCCGTGCCGCCGGCACCTGCACGAGCCGGCGGTCGGGCAGGAGGACGCCTGTGAGGTGTCCGCCGTAGACGCATCCCGTGTCGATCCCGAGGGCATGCGAGTAACGTGCCACCTCCCGCATCGGCGTGTGCCCGTAGACGACAAACGGCGGCCCTTCCCAGAGGTCGGCCCACGGCGTGCCTTCCGGACAGAGAGTGCGCTTTTGCGGGCGGCCGCGGCGGTCGAGCACCTGCACCTCCGTGACGGTCGCCGCCGACTGTTTCTTCCACGGGATATCCGGCAGAAAGCCGCCGTGCACGATCAGGGTCTCCCACGCCGGAATCTCGATGGTGAGCGCCATAGTCGCGAGATAGTTCCAGTCATCCGGCGCGAGTGCGCGGATCGTCGCGTAGTCCGCCCGCTTCAGGTCGCTTGTCTGCCGCTGCTCTTTAGCCCTGAGGAGCCGCAGTTCGTGGTTGCCCACCGTCGCAAGGGCACCGCGTTCACGAGCGATGCGCACGACACCCGCCGAGTCCGGACCGTTGTTTACCAAATCGCCGACAAAGATCAGGCGGTCGTCGTCAGTCAGGTTGGCGGCGGCAAGCAGCCGTTCGAGTTCCGTCCGACAGCCGTGGACGTCGCCCACCACGAGCACGCGTCCACGCGGCGGCGGATTTAAGGAGAGATGGGCGGATTCAAGAATCACACAGGGAAAGCTTGCTTCCATGCCGACCGCCGTAAACTCGAAACCCATGGAATTGGAGATTCAGCCGCTTGCGCGGAAGTCTTACGTGAGCGGTCGTGAGTTCGCTCCCGGGCTGCGCATCGAGTCCTTTCTCTTTCGCGCTGAAGACGGCGGGCTGGTACGTGCCGATATCCTCGCCGAAGAAGCGGGGGACTTCGAGATTCCGGGAAACCTCATCTGTCGCTGGGGTCAGACGGTAAAGGACCGCTCCGATCCCGAGGCCAACGCCCGTAAATCCGCCATGCAAAGCGCGGAAGCTGTATTTCTCGCTCTCTTTGACGAAGAGGATGAGGCGGCGGCGGAAGGCTCGGCAGCGGGTGCGCCGTCCGCCGGGACGGGAGAAGAGCGGGCCCTCCTGCGGCACCTCCTTGCCCTGATGCTCGAGCGGCGGCGTGTTCTCCGCCGCAGCGGGCGCGGGCGCTACTGGCACCCCAAGGAAAAACGCTCTTTCGAGGTGCCTGACGTCGAGATCGTCCCAGAGCGTCTCCTCGCCCTCCAGGACCAACTCTCCCACATCATCGAACCGCAAACCGCCTGAGCCGTTCGGCGACCCAAAGGAGCACGGACATTTCTGTCCGTGTGCGGTTGGCGAGTCACGGGTTGGCAAACCCCGTGCTCCG
>SKLD01000247.1 GCA_007123395.1 Opitutales bacterium | reverse complement strand
TGCGCGCCGGAGGGGTGCGACGGGTATTACCATGTGGTCAGCCGGATCAACGGTCGGGCGCGTTTGTTCACGAACACGCGGCGGGAGGCGTTCCGGGATCTGCTGGGCAGGGTGGCGGACTTCTGCGGGGTGGAGGTGCTGACGTATTGCTTCATGGAGAACCACTTCCATCTGCTCGTGCGGGTTCCGGGGGAGCTTGGGGAGATCGACGACGCGGAGTTGTTGCGGCGTTCGGCGTTGTTGTATGGTGCGCCGCCTTCGCGGAGGCGTCAGCCCTTGTCGCTGGCGGGCGGGGCGCTTTGGAGCGGGGCACGGCGGAGACGCGAGCGTATCGGAGGTTGCTGTATTGGGAGGGTGCGGGTCGTCGGCGGGCGACGGACGGAGTGATTGACCGCGGGCGTGTGGAAAAGGTGTTGAAGGCGGGCGGGAAAGTGACCCTCCCGGAACTGCTGCGCTGCCGCATGCGCTTCGCGGACTGGGGCGATTTGTGCGGTTTGCGCAACCTGCGCAAGGACGTGGTGGGGTGAGACTCTGCCAAACCGAACCAATCTCAGGCCGCCTCAGGCGGTGGTCAGGACGTGTCTGCGAAGCCGTATACCTACGGTACGCTCAGTCTGGAAAGGGGGCTGGATTTTGGATACGTATACGCCGCCGTGACTTGTCGACTGACTCGAAAGAAATGTGCCATGCGTCCAGCGGGAGGGCGTCGCCGAGGCGTTCGGGCCATTCGAGGAGAAGGACGTAGGGCGGACGCAGGCAGTCATCGAGCATGAGGCTGTCGAGGTCGCCGGGGCCGTGGAGGCGGTAGGCGTCCATATGGACGAGCTGGCGGCGTGAGCCGTCATAAGGGATGAAAATGGCGAATGTGGGGCTTGTGACGTCGCCCGAAACGCCGAGGCTGCGGGCAAAGCCGCGGGCAAAGGTGGTTTTACCCGAGCCGAGGTCGCCGCGCAACGCCACCCAAGTGTTGTCGGGTACGGCGGTGGCCAGCCGCGCTCCGATCAATTCTGTTTCACGGGCGGACGTAGTGGTGACACCCGCGCGAAGTCTTGCGATGAAATTGCCAAGTGACGTATCCACGGATTGCTACGTGCGTAAGTGGGTGTAGCCGCTGAAATCTTCGACGGGGTGCCCGGCCGTATCGGTGACGGGTTGTATGGCGGGATCACGTGTGCGGAGCTTTCCGATACACGTGAGGGACACGTCGAAGACCGCGCGCCACGAGCGCATGAATGCGGCGGGATCGGCGTTGCCGTCGACTGTGAAGAGGAGTTCGTAGTCTTCGCCGTCGTTACAGGCATGCCAAAAGGCGGAACGGCCGCTCTCCCGCGCCGTTTCCCGGGCGGCGGCGGAGAGGGGGACGGAGGCGGTGTCGAGGGTTGCGCCGAGGCCGTCACGGAGAAGAGCGTGGAGGTCTTTGCCTAGCCCGTCGGTGAGATCGATGCAGGCGCGGACATCGGGGCGGGCGGCGAGCCACCGGCCCTCCGGGAGACGGGGCACGAAGTTGAGGTGGTGCCCGCGCAGGCTCCCGCCGAGCGCGCCGGTGACATAGAGGCGGTCGCCGGGCTGTCCGGTGGTCCGGAGGAGCGGTCGGTCGGCGTTTCCGGTAATGGCGAGGCTGAATCCGGGGCCTTCGGTGGACTCGGTGAGGTCGCCGCCGGCGAGCGCGGTGGCGAACTCGCGGGCGCATGCGGCCAGCCCGCGGCAAAAGTTCTCAAGCCACGCGAGCGAAGTGGCGGGCGGGAGAAAGGCGCTCATGACGGCGTAGCGCGGCTCGCCGCCCATGGCCGCGATGTCGCTGAGGTTGCGCAGGAGGAGTTTGGCTCCGGCGCGGGCAGGGTCGGTGCGGTCGTCGAAGTGGCGGTTGTAGAGCAGGCTGTCGGCGGCGAGCAGGTTACCTGCCGGACGGGACAGCACGGCGCAATCGTCGCCCATGCCTTCCGGGGCAGGCGGCATGGCGTCGCCCAGCCATAAACGAATCTTCTCCAGCAGCGCGACTTCGCCGAGGGCGGCGACACTGCCGTCCTTGCTGTCGGCGAAGGGTCTCATGTCTGCATGTGGATCATGATGACAGAGTTGAGGTTGAAGGCGGCGTGGAAGAAAATGGGTACCTTTATGTCGCCGGTCCACTCGTAGGAGAGGCACAGGAGCGCACCGAGGACGGCGAGAGGGAGAAAACTCTGGATGTTGAAGTGGATGAGGCCGAAGAGGAGTCCGTTGAGGACGGCGGCCGCGGGCAGCGCCATATGCCCGCGCAGGTAGCGGAAAATTCCGGCACGGAAAACGTATTCCTCGGCGACGGGGGCCATGACCACGGCGAGGATGGCGAGACCGATGATGTGCAAGAGGTGCTCGGCCTCTTGGAACATCTCCACGGGTGCCTGGGGAGCGAGTTCGATATCGAGGCCAAGACCGCGCAGCCAGGTGATGAGGAAAAGCCAGCCGGCGCTGAAAAGGGTGACGACCGGCCATGCTGCGAGAAGGGCGAAGACGCCGAGGCGAGCGGCCATGACGAACGGTTTGGGCTCGAGGCTGAGGGGCCGCTCGCGCCAGTCGCGGTATTGCGCGCGGAAAACGATGAATACGGCAAGAAATCCCCCCTGCATGAGGAAGCCGGAAAGGATCGCCATGCCCGGCGTTGGGTCGAGCCGCTCGCCGTCTTCGCCGCGCGGCGCGAAGGCTTGGAGGAACAAACCCACGGCGATGACGCAGAGCAGGAGGGCAAAAATGAAGGTGAGGAAATCCGGCAGGCGTATGTGCCAGACAGATACACCGGGAAAGGGCTTGTCGCGCCGCGTGAAATTCCAGACGAGGAAGAAAACCAGCGTGCCAAGTCCGGCAAAGAAAAGCACCGCCGCGTAAGCGACGAGGACCGGAGGCACGTTTTCGGCGGCAAAGGGATCAGCGTCCATGGTTTGGCGGCTTCAGACAGTGACGGCGGGCACGTCGTCCGGCACCCGTTCGCCGTCCCACACAGTGACTCCGTTTACGAGCGTGCGGCGGATGCGCCCGCGCAGACTGTGTCCGTGCCACGGGCAGTTGCGCGAGCGACTCTGGAAACGCGCGCCATCGACGGTCCATGTTTCATCCGGATGAAAGAGGACGACGTCTCCCGGCGCGCCGGGAGAAAGCGTGCCCGCGTCGAGGCCGAGGATTTCAGCGGGTTTGTGTGTGAGCCGGGAGATGACGAAGGGCAGGTCGGCGTGGCCGGAGTGGTGGAAGACTTCGAGGAAAACGGCGAGGGCCGTCTCCATGCCGATGATGCCGAAGGGCGCGTGATCGAACTCGCGGTCCTTCTCATCGGGCGTATGCGGGGCATGGTCGGTCGCGAAAATGTCGATACTACCGTCGAGCACGCCTTCGATGAGCGCCTCGCGGTCAGCCTCCGTGCGGAGGGGAGGGTTCATCTTGAAGTTGGTGTCGTAGGTCTTGCAAGACTCGTCGGTGAAAAAGACGTGGTGGGGCATGGCCTCACCGGTCACACGGATGCCGCGTTTCTTTGCACGGCGGATGATATCGACCCCGTAGGCACTGCTCACGTGCTGGAGGTGAATGTGCGCCCCGGTGTGGCGCGAGAGCACGACATTGCGCGCGATGACCATATCCTCGGCGGAGGCCGGCCAACCCTTGAGACCGAGGCGCAGCGACCAGTAGCCTTCGTTCATGACGGCACCCTCCGTCATAGCGGCGTCCTGACAGTGGTCCATGACAACGAGGCCGCACATTTTGGCGTATTCCACGGCGCGACGCATGATCTCGTTGCTCTGCACGCAGGCGCCGTCGTCTGTCACGGCGATGACGCCGGCGCGTTTGAGCGAGCCGATGGGGGCGAGTTGCTCGCCTTTCATGCCGAGGGTGAGGCAGCCGGTGGGGTAGACCTTGACGACGGCGCGGCGCGCGGCGGCGTCGCGGATGCGCTGAATGGTGCCGGGATTGTCGGCGGGCGGGCTGGTATTGGGCATGCAGACGACGGTCGTAAAGCCGCCCGCCGCGGCCGCGCGCGTGCCTGAGCCGATGTCCTCCTTGTGGGTTTGGCCGGGATCGCGCAAGTGGACGTGGATGTCGACGAGTCCCGGCGCGACGACGAGGCCGCGGGCGTCAATGATGTCCGCTTTCGCGAGTTCCGCTTCGGACAGGGATCCGACGATGCGTCCGCCGCGGATGAAGACGTCGCCGACGGCGTCGCGTTCGTTGGCGGGGTCGACGACACGACCGCCTTGTATCCAAAGAATTTTATCCATTCGATTGTCCTTTCCCCCGTGCGGCGGCGCTCATGCACAGATAGAGCACGGCCATGCGCGTGACGATGCCGTTGGTCACCTGTTCGAGGATGACGGATTGCGGTCCGTCGGCGATAGAGCTGTCGATCTCCACGCCGCGGTTGATAGGGCCTGGGTGCATGATCAGGGCATCCGGCTTGAGCCATGCCGCGCGTTCGGCATTGAGTCCGAAAAGGGCTTTGTACTCCCCGAGGCTGGGGAAGTGGGAGGAGGACTGTCGCTCATGCTGGATGCGCAGGAGCATAACGACATCGGCGTCGCTCAGCGCGCTCTTGAGGTCGTGGGCGATGGTCACACCGAACTCGGCGAAGGTATCCGGCAGGAGGGTGGCGGGTCCGGCGAGGGTGACCTCCGCGCCGAGCTTCTTGAGCGCCCACAGGTTGGAGCGCGCCACCCGGCTGAAGAGAATGTCGCCGAGGATCGTGACCTTGCGGCCTTCAAGGGAGCCCAGCTTCTCGCGCATGGTGAAGGTGTCGAGAAGAGCCTGCGTGGGGTGCTCGTGGGCGCCGTCGCCCGCGTTGACGACCGGGATGCCGAGGATACGGGCGAGGTAATGGGCCGAGCCGGCGGCGGCGTGGCGCAGGATGATCATGTCGGCGTTCAGGGCTTGGATGACCTGCGCGGTGTCACGCAGCGATTCGCCTTTGACGAGGCTGCTCGCCTTTTGCTCGACGAGCGTGACGTCCGCGCCGAGCCGCTTGGCCGCGATCTCGAAGGCGATACGGGTGCGCGTGCTCGGCTCGATGAAGAGGTTGATGATCGTTTTGCCGCGCAAGGTGGGCAGTTTCTTTTGGCTGCGCCCGAGGGTTTGCTTGAATTGCGTGGCGAGGGTGTGGACCATATCGATCTCGTCGCGGTTCAGGTCCTCGATGGAGATCAGGTCCTTGCGGGTCCAGGTGTCGGCGTCGGTCATGGCGGCAAAGCGGGGTCAGAGAGAGGCGGGAGCGGCCTTGAGGTCGCGCAGGCGCACGCGGATGGGGGAGATGGTGTTTCCCGCGGCGGGTTCCACGACGACGCGTTGGTCCGGTTCGAGGGGTAGCTCAAGGCCGACAAAATCGGCGCACACGGGGAAGCGGCGGTGCCCGGTGTCGATGAGCACGGCGAGGCGGACTTCGGCGGGACGCCCGTGGTCGAAGAGTTCGTTGAGGGCGGCGCGGACCGTGCGACCGGTAGCGAAGACATCGTCGATCAGAAGCACGCGCGCCCCCTCTGTGTCGAAGGCGAGGTCGGTCGGTTGAAAGGCCTTGGGGATGGGTTTGAGCCCGACGTCGTCACGGTGGAAGGAGGCGTTGAGTATACCGAGCCGTCGAATGGCGGGTAGCGCGTCCCTTATGGCGCGCCCGAGCGCGATGCCGCCGTCAGCCACGGCGACGGCCTCAAAGCCGGGATGCGACTCAAGAAATGTGCCGACATCGCGGCACAGTGCGTCAAACGCGGCACGCACACGTTCCGGCGGAATTTCCCGCGATGGTTCCATGGAAAGGTAACGTGCGCGCCCGTTTACGGGTGCGCAACGGGAAAATCCGCGGTTTTCCGGATTGCGGGAGCGACGAAATACTCACGAGCCCTGTGCTCGAGTCGATTGGGAAGCGCAATAATGGATTTGCATAGGCAGCCCTGCTGCATCGCGCGGGGCCGGGTCGGGCACGGCGGTGTGGAGCGGCGCGCCCCCGGTAAGGGCAAGGGCAATCGCCGCGGCATCGAGGATGTCGTCGCGCGCGACGAGGCGCCGTGGGTGAGCGGCGAAGGCCGCTTCGCAAGCGCGGGCGGTGACCGGGGAGCGTGCTCGGATGAGCGCCAGTCGTTTCCCGCAGCCTGCGCTTTGTTTCTTGGAGAGGCGCACGGGTATCCCGCTGTTCAGTTGCATGAACACGAGTTCGGGGTGGAACTCGAGAATGCGCGCGACGTCTTTGGAGTGCTGCCGGAGGAAGGTGTCGACCTCGCGGATCTTTTCCATGATGTGGAAACTCTGCAGCGAAATGGCTTTCCCGACCTCCGCGCGGTTGGCGGCACAGGCGGCAGGATAATCGCGGACTTCGAGCGTGCGCCGGGCCGGCGGGCTGAAGACCCGTGAGGTCAGCCCGGGGCCGAGCAAGCGCCGTGCGGCGCGGTCGCACGCACGGGCAGGGCAATGCCGCGACGGCAACCCGACCGGAATGTCGACACCAATGCATGCACCCGACGGAAACGCGGCGGCTAGATCGGCAAAACGGTCGAACCGGGAGCAGCCTACCACCCCGCTCGTCTTCACCGACACGGCAAACCAACCGCCCCGGCAGCCATCGACACCGATCCATGGTCCGTCTTCCATCCCCGCACGGAACCGTGCCACTGCCTTTGAAGCAAGCGGGGATCGACTATGCAGCGAAGATTACGGGAAGTTCCGGCGGGACAGCCGGAATCGCGTGGCGGGTGCGAAGTCCTCTTTCCCGCTTGTTTGGATGGTGGGTTGGTGGTGGGCGCGATTGGACTCGAACCAACGACTTCTACCGTGTGAAGGTAGCGCTCTAACCGACTGAGCTACGCGCCCGTGTTTTCCGTGGATACCATCCGTTCAGAAAGGGAGAGGAATAGGAGCGGGCGGGGGCACGGCGTCAATGAGAAAATCCGCACTTTATCATGCACAGGTGAAACGCGCGTGTTTCCTTTCGCGCGGCGGGATCTCTGCAAATCCGGCTTGTCCTCCCCTTAGAACGGTATTGTTTTTTCGGACTCTCCGCTCCGGTGAACCCCTTTCCGTCGTCTTTATTTTACTTTGTTAAAACGAAGGATCTGCCTCCGGGTTTTGGTTGTCGCCGAGGCGGCGTTCGGGGAGACCTCTCTCTGCTTCGCAAGGGCTCCCCGCGCTGAGGAAAGCGAGAACCCATCCGCTCGGGAAAGTTATACGATGGAGCGAAATCTCCAGCCCGCCTGCTCTCCCGACCGCCGTCCCGGACCATTTTGGGCGGCACTGAAAAGCCCGCGCAACCGGTGGCTCAAAAGGTAAACTATCTCGAAGAAATTTATTGTTGCAAAGTGTTTCCGGAATGTGCCATGGCGTGCTGTCTCAATTGACTTCCCATCGTTTCGCAAAATTTTCTTGAAGAAATATCTTGTGTTCGGTATCCGGATGCTCCAAGGTTTTTCCAAGATGGGTGAAATCAGAATAAAACGTGAGGACGGGCCGGCGGTATATCATGTGACATCGCGGGTGATTCAGAAGCGGCGGTTACTGTTGGAGGGTCAGCGGGAGGTGTGGGTGGCGGCGCTGCACCGTGCGGCGGAGTTCAGCGGGGTGGAGGTGATCACCTACTGTGTGCTGGAGAC
>SKLD01000166.1 GCA_007123395.1 Opitutales bacterium | reverse complement strand
CCCCGGCGGACTGGAATACGGAGTGGCGGCAATGCGACCTCTTCTCGCTCCCGCAGTTGCGCGAGTCGCTGGCGGGGACGCGACGTGCAGTTTACCTCGTGCATTCCATGCTGCCCTCCGCTCGGCTCAACCAAAGCCGCTTCGAGGATCTCGACCTCTTGCTTGCCGACAACTTCGCCCGCATGGCGGCGGCCAACGGACTGGAGGAGATCATCTTTCTCGGCGGGCTGATTCCGGATGACGGCGAGTTATCGCCGCACCTGCGCAGCCGCCTCGAAGTGGAGGAGGCACTGGGCTCCACCGGGATCCCGGTCACGCGGCTGCGCGCGGGAGTGATCGTCGGACCGGGCGGTTCTTCGCTGCGCATCCTCGTCAACCTCATCCGTCGACTTCCCGTGATGGTGTTGCCGCGGTGGGTCAATGCGCGCACGCGCTGCATCGCCGTCGGCGATCTGGTGGAGACGGTCCGCACCGTCCTTGATGAGCCGCAATGGCGAGGCGGGTGCTATGACCTCGCCGGACCCGAAGCGCTGACCTACCGGCGGATGATCGAGACCGGCGCGCGGGTCTTCGGTCTGCGCCGCCTATTGGTAACGGTGCCGATACGCTCGGTGAGCATCTCCAAGTTGTGGATACAGGTTTTCAGCGGCGCGCCGCGTTCGCTCGTCAGCCCCCTCGTCGACTCGCTGCGCCATGACCTCGACGCTGTGCCGAATCCGCTCCTCGACCGGATTCTTCCTTTTGCGGTGCCCTTTGAGGCGTCTCTTCGCGATTCGTGTGACAAGGACGGCCATCTTCTGCCGAATCCACGCGAGCGCACGCAGGGGCAGGACAACCGCCGCCTCCGCGACGAGCGACGGGTGCGCTCGGTGCAGCGGGTCATGCTGCCCGGCGGATGGCGGGCAGAAGATGTCGCGCGTAAATATTTCCGCTGGCTCGAATCGGTGTTCCGTCCCCTCTTGTCGGTCCGCGGTCGCACGGACGGACGAATGGCCCTGCATCTGTTTCCGCTGACCACGCCGCTGCTCGTGCTGGAGCGCGACGGCGGGAGCGGCGCGGCACCGGACCCGTGCGTCTTCCACATTGTCGGCGGTCTGCTCACGAGCCCCGCGGCGCGGCCGCCGGGGCGTTTTGAGTTCCGTGAGGTGTGCGGAAGGCGGTTCGTCATCACCGCGATCCACGCCTACCGACCGCGCCTGCCGTGGCATTTCTACAATGTGACGCAAGCGCTCCTTCATCTCTTCGTCATGCGCGCTTTCGGAAGTCACTTGCAGGGCGAGGCGCGCCGGGTGGCGGAATCCGCCGAATTGTAGTGGGCTGCGCCAAGCGGCGCAGGTGTGGACGGCAGCGGAACTTTTTATTTCATTGTATACCAGTGGTTTGCGGATCAGGCCCACATCTTGGCATGGAGATGGCAATGGAGACGGCAAAACTAGAAAGGATCATATGCTAATACTCATACTCTTCTCCTCCATGCTTCTCCTGTTTTTTGCCGCCGAATTGCGGCGGCCGAAGACTGCCCGGTTGCGGCCGGTAGCCGTCCCCGTTTTACGGCCCGCGCCCGCGCCCGCCGCGCGCACGGCATTATCCCGTCCGGCACGAGTCGCGGTTATCTCTTCGGCCCGGCGCGCGGCGCGGAAGCGCCCGAAGGGCTCACGGGCGCACGCGGTTCATCAGGCGGCTTGAGACGGCGGAGCTTCGATGGGGCCCGGTGCCGTTCGGCGTGCTGACGGCGGTTGGCCGGGCGGGAGCCGAACGCCTGAATTCTGTCCGTCTTCTTTGGGTTTCGGCAAAATTCCGGTCAGTGGTGGTCTCTCACCAACCCTACACGGACAGGAATGTCCGTGCTCCGTTGCGCGGTTGGGCGCGGGCAGGAGTGTCCGTGCTCCGGGTGGTTGCCGCTGCCGCGGGCAGGAATGTCCGCTCTCCGGGTGGTTGCCGCTGCCGCGGGCAGGAGTGTCCGTGCTCCGGGTGGTTGCCGCTGCCGCGGGCAGGAATGTCCGCTCTCCGCGCGGCTACCGTTTGTAATCGACAGCGGCGCGGGCGGAGGTGACTTCTTTCACGAATTCGACGACCTTCTGGTGGTCGGGGTGGACCCGGTAACGTTCGAGGGCGTCGAGGTCGTCAAGGTCGACGGTTAGAGCGAGGTCGTAAGAGGCGTCGCCGTGGAGCACGTCTAGCCCCGCTTCGAGCGAGCGGATCTCGGGGATGCGCGGGGGCAGGGCTTCGAGTCGGCGTTTCAGTTCGGCGGCGTTGTCGGCGGCGGATTTGCCGTCGGGTGTGTCCTTGAGGCGGAAGAAGACGATGTGTCGGAGCATGGAGAGGGTCAGTCGATGACTTCGCGTTCGATGATGTCGGCGAGGGCTTCGGTATCGGCGGCGAAGCGGCGGATGCCGTCGGCGAGCTTGTCGGTCGCCATGGGATCCTCGTTGAGGTGCCAGCGGAAGGTCTTTTCGTCCAGTTCGAGGCGTTGGAGGGGCTTGGCGGCGGCGGCCTCGGGGCTGAGCTTGCGTTCCACGGGTTGCTCGCTCCCGCGCAACTCGGCGAGGAGATCGGGGCTGATGGTGAGGAGGTCGCACCCCGCGAGGGCGAGGATTTCGCCGGCGTTTCGAAAGCTCGCGCCCATAACCTCCGTCTTGTAGCCGAAGTGCTTGTAGTAATTATAGATGCTGATGACCGACTGCACTCCCGGATCCTCCTCGGCGCTGTAATCCTTGCCGGTCTCTTTCTTGTACCAGTCGAGGATGCGCCCGACAAAGGGACTGATGAGGGTGATGCCGCCCTCCGCCGCGACGACGGCTTGGGCGAGTGAGAAGAGCAGGGTGAGGTTGCAGTGGATGTCCTCTTTCTCAAGAATGCGCGCGGCGGCGAGGCCTTCCCATGTGGAGGCGATCTTGATGAGGACGCGCTCGCGCTCGACACCCTGTTCGGCATAGAGGCGAATGATCTCCCTCGCACGCTCGACGGTGGTCTCTGTGTCGAAGGAGAGGCGGGCGTCGATCTCGGTGGAGACACGACCGGGGATGATCTTGAGGATTTCGACACCGAATTCGACGAGGAGGCGCTCGATGACTGCGTCGGTCAGCGCCTTTCCGTGCAGGCCGGTTTTCTCCGCTTTGGCCACGGCTCGTTCGAGCAGTGCGCTGTAGGCATCCATCTGCACGGCCTTGAGGATCAGGGTGGGATTGGTTGTGGCGTCGCAGGGTTCATAGGCACGCATGGCTTCAATGTCACCGGTGTCAGCCACCACGGTGGTCATTTTCTTTAACTGGTCGAGTTGCGTGAGAGCGGATGTTGTTGTCATTGGAAAGTTTTTGATCAGTGGATGGTCGCGCGGTGGTCGTAAATTCTGGTGGAGACTAAAGCCTCAGGCCTTCCGATTATCAACCGAAAAGGTATCCGCAATGTCCGAAGGGGCGCATCAGAGGCGGCGGGAGTCGCTTGATCCCCGGTCCAAAGGGAAATTATCGACAAAAATTCCTGCGGCGAGTAATAGTTGGCGTGAAATCCGCTTTATTTCCGGCGGAGTTTCTTGACAAGGCGGAAAGGATTTTCATTGTCCCTCCCGCTTTCTTAGAAAGCACAACCTATACTACAGACTGAAAATAATGAAAAAGACGATAGCAATCCTTGCGGCTTCGGCTGCCGGTTTTAGCGCAATCAACGCCCAAGAGGATATCTCCGTGACCACGACGTGGGAATGGCAATCCTCTTACGTGTTCCGTGGAGCACAGTTTGCCGATGAGACGTTCATGCCGAGCCTCGACTTCGAGGTCGCCGGGTTCTACGCCGGCATCTGGGCAGCTCTCCCGGCCAACCATGAGTATGATAACGAAGTGGACTTCTACGCTGGTTACAGCTGGGGTATCTCGGAGATGCTCAGCGCTGATGTCGGCTTCACCTACTACACGTTCCCGGATGCGCAGGACAAGTTCTTCGACAGCGACGTGAACACCTTTGAGATTTACGGTGGCGTGGCTTTCGAGGTTCCGTTCACGCCCGCCGTTTATCTCTTCCGTGACTTCGATCTGAAGTCCTGGACAATCGAGGTTTCCGGTGGCGACAGCTGGGAAGTGGCCTTGGATACTACCTTCGATCTAGGTGTGTATCTTGGTTATGTGGACATCAAAGATGAAGAAAACTACTGGTATGTTGGCGTCAACGCCGGGTTCACCTATTCGTTCAACGACTACGTTTCGGCCACGGCCAGCGTGGGTTGGTCATGGGCGGACGAAAAGCTGATGTTGCGCGACAGAGACAACCGGTTCTACTACGGTCTGTCCGTTTCCGCCGGCTTCTAATTGCCAAGCCGCATTAAGCAACCTATTGAATTAGAAATCCAACGGCCCGCGCCCTTTCTGAAGGGCGCGGGTTTTTTTCGTCGATGAAAGGATTGACAGGGGCACGCCGGCGATCTTCTCTCTCCGGTTTTTCTCGTCATGAAAACCTATTTGGCCAAGCAAGCGGATGTAGATCCGAAGTGGTATGTGGTGGATGCGTCCGGCAAAGTGCTGGGCCGCCTCGCCGTGGAGATCGCCAACACCCTGCGCGGGCGCCGGCGCCCGACCTACACGCCCCACGTGGACACAGGGGACTTCGTTGTCGTGATCAACGCCGACAAAGTGGCCGTGACCGGGCGTAAGGAGACGGACAAGTCGTATATGTTCTACAGCGGCTACAAAGGCAACGAATACCGCGTTTCCCTCAAAGAGTTCCGTGATCGTCGCCCGGAGTTCGTTATCACCCATGCCGTGAAGGGCATGCTGCCGCGCAACCGCCTCGGCCGCGCCCAACTCAAGAAGCTCAAGGTTTACGCCGGCACGGAGCACCCGCACGCCGCGCAGCAGCCGGAGCCCCTCGCCATCTGATTTTTCACCCGATTTCGATTTGTTGCATGACCACTGAAACCGCGACACCCCTTCTTCTCGGCACCGGCCGCCGCAAGACGGCTTCGGCGCGCGCGCGCCTGAGCACTTCCGGCACCGGTGTCTTCACCGTCAACGGCCTGAATGTCGAAGAGTATTTCGGCTCCGAGGCGCTCGTCTCCGAAGCCTCCGCACCCCTGCAGACAGCCGAGGTGCGAGACCAATTTGACGTCGCGGCCCGCGCTATCGGCGGCGGCAAGCACGGACAGGCGACCGCCATCGCTCTTGCCATCGCGCGTGCGCTCGTGAAGCACGACGCGGAGCTGCGCGGCAATCTGAAGAAGGCCGGGCACCTCAAGCGTGACCCGCGCCGCCGCGAACGCAAGAAGGCGGGCCAGCCCGGCGCGCGCAAGCGATTCCAGTTCAGCAAGCGTTAATTTCCCGTTCCAGGGTCTTCCCTTTTGCCCTTCCCTCTCCCTGGTGCGCGAGTGCCCGGTGCGGGGGAAGGGCTTTCTTTTTTCCAAATTTCCGCCAAGACTGAGACGAATATGATCAAAGCAGGCATCATCGGCGCCACCGGATACTCCGGCGAGGCGCTCGTGCGGCTCATTGCCCGCCATCCGGAGGCGGAGATCGCCTTTGTCGCCTCGCGCTCGGAGGCGGGGCGGCCCATCGGCGAAGCGATGCCGGGGCTCGGCGACTTGCCGGGCGGCCTCGTCTTTTGCGCGGCGGATCCAAGTGCCCTCGCGGAAGCCGGGGCGGATGTCGTCTTTCTCGCTTTGCCGCACGGTGTGGCGGCGGGGTTCGCGCGCCCGCTCTACGATGCCGGGGTGCGTGTCATCGATTTGAGCGCGGACTTCCGGCTGGGGGATCCCGCCGTGTATGCGAGCTACTACGGGGCGGATCATCCCGATCCAGAGTTGCTCGCCGCCGCGCCCTACGTGCTGCCGGAGCTGGCCGCGCGCGGATGGGAATCCTCCCGGCTCATTGCCTGTCCGGGCTGCTACCCGACGAGTGTGCAACTGCCCTTGGTCCCGCTCCTGCGCGCGGGCCTTGTCGAGGCGGAGGGCATCGTGATCAACAGCGTGAGCGGGGTCTCCGGCGCCGGGCGCAAGGCCACCGCCTTCTACAGCTACTGCGAGCGGGACAGCAGCGTCGTCGCCTACGGCGCGCCGCGCCACCGCCACCTCTCCGAAATCGAGGAGCAGCTCGGCGCCGCCGCCGGGCGCGACGTTGTCGTGCAGTTCACGCCGCACCTCGTTCCCATGCCGCGGGGTATTGCCACCACCGTTGTGGCGCGGGCGGCGGGCAGCCTTACCGATGCTGAGGAAGCGCTGCGCGCGGCCTATGCCGACGCGCCCTTTGTGCGGGTGCTGCTGTCGGGCACCTTTCCGGACACGCGCAACGTCGTCCACACCAACCGCTGCGATCTATCCATCGTGCATGACGAGCGCACAGGCGCGTTTGTCCTCACCAGCGTAATCGACAACCTCTTGAAGGGGGCGGGCGGGCAGGCCGTGCAGATCTGCAACCGGCTCTTCGGCCTGCCCGAGACGAGCGGGCTGCTTTAGGCCGCTCCGCATACCTTCCGCCGCCCGCTGAACTCCGATCCACCGTCATGTCCGACCTCCGTCTCCAACCCCGCTCCCGTGGCATCGCCGACGTTCCGGGCTTCCGCGTAAACGGCGCCGCCTGCGACATCCGCGGCAAAGGCAACGACCGGCTCGACGTCGCCTTGGTCGTGTCCGATGCGCCTGCCACTGCCGCCGGTGTGTTCACGCGCAACGCCTTTGCCGCGCCGCCGGTGGCCCTTTGCCGCGACGTCCTTGCGGCGGGCAAGCGGGTGCGGGCCGTCGCTGCCAACAGCGGCAATGCCAACGCCTGCACGGGCGCGCGCGGGCACGACGACGCCCTTACCATGCAGGCACTCGCCGCCGAAGCCGCCGGATGCGAAGCCGGCGAAGTCTTCGTCTGCTCTACCGGACGCATTGGCGAAGCTCTGCCCATGGACCGGCTCGCGCGCGGCATCGCCCTCGCGGGCGCGGACCTCGGTGCGACGGCGGCCCACGGCCAACGCGCCGCCGATGCCATTCTCACCTCCGACACACGCTGCAAAGTCGCCACCGTGCGGGTCAAGACGACCGCCGGAACCTTCACCGTGGCCGGCATCGCCAAGGGCGCGGGCATGATCGAGCCCGGCATGGCCACCATGCTCGCCTTTCTCGCGACCGACGCCAAGGTCGCTCCCGCGCCGCTCCGCAAGGCCTTGACCGACGCGGTCGACACCACGTTCAACGCCATCACGGTCGACGGCGACATGTCGACCAATGACACCGTCCTGCTTCTCGCCAACGGCGCGTCCGGCGTGCGCCCGGCGGGTGTGGACCTCGCGCGCTTCCGCGAGGCCGCGCGCCTCGTCTGCGATGCCCTCGCCGAGAAGATCGTGGGCGACGGCGAGAAGATCACGAAGGTCGTGGAACTGCTTGTCGGGGGTGCGGCCTCCCGCGCCGAGGCCGAGGCCGTCGCCCGAGCCATCGGCAACTCGCTCCTCGTCAAATCGTCATGGTACGGCAACGACCCCAACTGGGGCCGCATCCTCGATGCCGCCGGCTACGCGCGCGCCACCTTCGATCCGGCGAAGGTCAGCCTCGCCTACGCGGCCTCCGCGGACCACAAGCCCGTGCCGGTGTTCGGGGGCGGCACCGCCGCTGCGGCCAACAAGCCGCGCTGGAAGAAGAT
>SKLD01000423.1 GCA_007123395.1 Opitutales bacterium | reverse complement strand
AGGAGGGTGCCGAAGATGGCGGGCTCGACGTCGCGCCAGTCGCACTTGGCGGATTCGATGAGGAGTTCGAGTTGGTCGTCGTTGACGGCGAGGGCCTTGGGCTCGTGGAAGAGGCCGCCGTTGAAGCGGAGGAGTTTGCGGCGGAACCAGATGGCGGGGAAGAACTCGCCGCGGTCCATGGCGCGCCAGAGGTGTTCGAGCATGGCGGGGGCGACGTGGATCTGGCCGCGCAGGCTCTTGAGGAGTTCGGAGAAGCTGCCCTTGGGGATGAGTTCGACGTCCTCGGCGAACATCGTGAAGACGCAGCGCATGAGGAACTCGGCGGCGAGGCGGGGATCGTGGCCGGAGCCCTCGAAGGACTTGGCGAGGGCGGCGAGACGCGCGGCGACGTCGCGCGTGACGGCGGCGGTGCGCCGGGCGGGATCGAGGCTCAGGGGATCGTCCCAGACGAGGCGGAGGCGTTCGCGGATTTCGGGGCGGCGGAGGTCGTCGAGGAAGATGCGGTGGGAGCGGGCGTCGGGAAAGGGCGTGTAGACGCCGCCGCTGCGGGAGAACTCGGCGTAGAGTTCGATGCAGTGGCCGACGTCGGCGACGACGAGGAAGGGCGGGCGGCCCTCGGCGGCGGGGAGGGCGCGGGCGTAGCGTTCGGCCTGGTGGCGCGCCTTGACGAGGGTCTGGTCCCACGCGTGGGTGCCGCGCACGCCGTGGCCGCGGCGGCGGGTGCGCTCGCGCTCGCGCCCGGCGGCGGAGAGGGCCTCGCTCTCCTTTTTCTCCACGCCCTGCTTGGTCTCGAAGACAAAGGCCCCGCGCTTGTAGCAGTCGATGTAGCCGTAGGTGGACTTTTGGTTGGCCGTAGAAGCGGCATCCTGCCGCTTTTGGGTCGGAGGTAAGCGGCTGGAAGCCGCTTCTACGCTTTTCGACGGGCGGCTGGAAGCCGTTGCTGCGCCAGTGCCAAGGGGGACGTCGCGCTCGTAGACGTAGGCGTTTTCAGCGGCGTCGGAGGCCTTCGGACGCGGGCCGGGGACGCCGAGGATGCCGCAGAGTTCGTGGATGAAGAGCTGGTAGTTGGCCCGTTCGCCGCCGTCTTTGCCCGACCACCGCGCGATGAAGGGGTCGACGGGGTCGGCTCCGGGGGCGGGCGTGGGCGCGGCGGGCGGCATGGGAAGAATAGTTAGCCGCACGCCGGGGGTGATGGAAAGTAAAATTTTTGAGGCTTGCGCTTTGCGGGAGCGGCGGGTCTCCTCTCACTTTGATGGATCAAAGTTTACGTGAGAGGCCGGTTGCGCGGTTGCGCGGCGCGGGGAGCGTGGGGCTGCCGGAGGAACATTCGCCGGGCTCGCCGCTGTCGGTGCATGACTTAACGGTGGCGTACCACCGGAAGCCGGTGATCTGGGACATTGATCTGGAGATCCCGGAGGGAAAGCTGGTGGGGATCGTGGGACCGAACGGGGCGGGGAAAAGCACGTTGATGAAGGCCTGCCTTGAGCTTGTGCCGCGCAGCAGCGGGGAAGTGCGCATCTTCGGCGAGCCCTACCGTGCGCAGCGGAAGCTGGTGGGCTACGTACCGCAGCGGGAGAGCGTGGACTGGGATTTTCCGGTGAGCGTGCTGGACGTGGTGGCGATGGGCACCTACGGACGGCTGGGCTGGCTGCGCCCGGTGAACCGGCGCTGCAAAGGGCTTGCCATGGAAGCGCTGGAGAAGGTGGGCCTCGCGGATTTTGCGCACCGGCAGATCAGTCAGCTCTCGGGCGGCCAGCAGCAGCGTGTGTTTCTAGCGCGCGCGCTCGCGCAGGACGCGCGCGTCTACTTTATGGACGAACCGTTTGCCGCCGTCGACGCCGCGACGGAGCGGGCCATCGTCGGCATCCTGCACGACTTGAAGCGGCGCGGGCGCACGTGCCTTGTGGTGCATCACGACCTCGCGACGGTGGAGGAGTATTTCGATTGGCTGGTGATGCTCAACATGCGGGTGGTCGCAAGCGGGCCGACGGCGGAAGTCTTCACGGCGGAGAACCTGCGCAAGACCTACGGCGGCAAGCTGACGCTCTTGAGCGAGGCGGCCACGGCGGTGTCGAAGGAGGCGGGCGGGGCGGAATGAGAAAGGGCGCGGGGATTCTCTGTGTATTCCTTTTCCTCGCCACCGCGGCGGCGGAGGCATCGGCGGATTCGTGGCGCGACGATTTCGCCTCTGTTGTCCTGCTGCGCGACTACAACACGCGCCTCGTCCTTGTCTCGACGACCCTGCTCGGCATAGCCGGCGGGCTGGCAGGCAGTTTCCTCCTCTTGCGCAAGCGCTCGCTCATGGGCGACGCGCTCTCGCACGCGACGCTGCCGGGCATCGTCCTCGCCTTCATGTTCGCGGTTCATTTCACGGGGACGGGACGCTCGTTTGCCGTGCTCATCACCGGGGCGGCGGTCACGGGGCTTCTCGGGTGTGTCGTGGTGCTTCTGATACGTAGTCTCACGCGGGTCAAGGACGATGCCGCCATGGGCATCGTGCTGAGCGTGTTCTACGGCGCGGGAGTGGTCCTCCTAAGCATTGTGCAGCACATGCCGGAGGCGGGGACGGCGGGGCTGGAGTCGTTTCTCTACGGCAAGACGGCGTCGATGGTCCGGGCGGACTTTTATCTGGTTTCCGGGGCGGCGGTGATCTCGCTGATTGCCTCCCTTGCGCTGTTCAAAGAGTTCCGCCTTCTGTGCTTTGACGAGGGCTACGCCCGCTCGATGGGCTGGCCGACGCACGCCCTCGACGTGCTTATGCTGCTCCTCGTCACCCTTGTGACGGTGGTCGGACTGCAGGCCGTGGGTGTTGTGCTCATCATCGCCTTTCTCATTATTCCGGCGGCTTCGGCGCGCATGTGGACCTCGCGTTTCGGGTGGATGCTCGCGCTCGCGGCGGGGTTCGGCGGGGCGAGCGGGTGGTTGGGGGCCGGATTAAGCGCGCTCGCGCCGGGGCTCCCGGCCGGAGCGGTCATTGTCCTCACGGCGGCGGCGCTCTTTGTCCTGAGTCTGTTGGCCGGGCCCGACCGCGGGGTCATCGCGCGGACGGTGCGGGCGCGCGCCCTCAAGCGGCGGGTCGAGCGGCAGCATCTGCTGCGGGGTATATACGAGGTGCTCGAAGAGAGCGGTCCCGCCCCGCACCTTGCAGGGGATAGCGTGCCGCTGATTCCATGGGCGGTGCTGGAGCGCAAACGTTCGTGGTCGCCGCGCGAACTGCGGGGAGTGGTCCGGCGCGCCTATCGCCGGGGGCTGGTTGAGACAATGGACCGCGACGGGGTGCGCCTGACCGATGCCGGGGCGCGGGCGGCAGCGCGCGTCACCCGCAACCACCGCCTCTGGGAGATCTACCTCGTCGAATACGCCGATATCGCGCCGACCCATGTCGACCGCGATGCCGACGCCGTGGAACACATCCTCGGCGCCGGTTTGATCCGGCGGCTGGAAGCGTCGTTACCCGTTGCCGCACGGCCTGCCGCCGACGGTGTCCCCGCCAGTCCACACCCTATCCGTTAGCCCCATGGAGTGGTACGTTTTCGATACATGGATTGTGGCAGTGGGCGCGTTGTGCGCGGCGGCCTGCGCGCTCGCCGGATCTTTTCTGGTCTTGCGGCGCATGAGCATGATGGGCGACGCCATCAGCCACGCCGTCCTGCCGGGTCTAGCCGTGGCGTTCTTGCTTACAGGCAGCCGGACGAGCGTGGTCATGTTTATCGGTGCGGCGGCCACGGGCGTGCTGACGGCGGTCTTCACCCAGTGGGTGAGCCGCCTCGGCAACGTCGAGCGGGGCGCATCGATGGGCATTGTCTTCACGACGCTTTTCGCCCTCGGTCTGCTCCTCATCGCGCGGGGTGCGGAGCGGGTGGATCTCGATCCGGGGTGCGTCCTCTTCGGCGCTATCGAACTCACACCGCTTGATGTTGTCGCCGACTGGACCGTCTTCGGCGTTCACTTGGAGATTCCGCGCGCCTTTGTCGTCCTCGGCGTCGTCTTTCTGCTCAATCTGGCCGTAGTGGTATTCCTCTTCAAGGAACTCCGGATCAGTGCGTTTGATCCCGCCCTTGCGACGACCCTCGGCCTGCACGCGGGCTTCATGCACTACCTGCTGATGACCATGGTCGCCGTCACGACGGTGGCCGCCTTCGAGGCTGTCGGCAGCATCCTTGTCATCGCCATGCTTATCGTGCCTCCCGCGGCGGCGCACTTGCTCACCGACCGTCTCGGGACAATGGTCGTCCTCAGTGTCGTGCTGGGTGTTTTCTGCGCGGCGGGCGGACATGCCGCCGCCGTTTTTCTGCCCGCCCTCACGGGGCACGACGCCGTTTCCACCTCCGGTATGATGGCGGTCGCCGCCGGCATCCTGTTCTTCGCCGCCGCTCTGTTCGCGCCGCGCCACGGAATCCTTGCCAAGGGCAGGCGGAGCCCGCGCGGGTAAAGTTGTTCTCAGCGGAGAGCGCGGCGCCGCTTATCCGTGCGCGGCGAGGAACTCCAGCCACGGGATGTCGGCCGGGCGGGTGAGCTTCGGGTTGGGGCGGGGGTTTTCGACGAGGGTTAGGGGAATGCCGGCGCGTTGCGCGGCGGCGGCGTCGTCCGTCACGGGGGTGTCGAGGGCGCGGTAGGCGCGTTGGATGGCTTCCGTGGAGAAGACCTGCGGGGTTTCCATGGCCCAGAGGTGTTCGCGGGGCGGCTCGCGGAAAGTGGCCCGCTCCGGCACACCGGCAGCGGGGGATTCCTTGATAGTGTCGGTCACACGGTGGGCGAGAACGGCGGAACCGGCGCGCTCCGCCGTGCGAAGGAGGGTGCGCAGTGTTTCCGCGCGGATAAGCGGCCGCGCGGCGTCGTGGATAAAGGTGAGGCCGTCGCTTATGCCCGGACTTTCGAGGGCGAGGCGGACGGAGTCATGCCGCTGCGCGCCGCCGCGCACGTAGGCGAGGGGCAGGGGAAGTCCGGCGAGGAGGTGTTCGAGGCGGCTGAGCTGCGCGGCGTCCCGATAGGTTACGATGATCCGCCCGACGACCATGGCGGCGGCAAAGGCATCGGCGGACCAACGAACGACCGCCTTGCCCGCGAGCGGCCAGAGCACTTTGTCAGCAAGCGCTCCGGAGAGGCGCGATCCGCTGCCCGCCGCGAGAAGGACAGCGGTATTGTTCTTGGTTTCCATGGATTCGAATCGACTCTCTTTGACATTATGAGAAGGACAGACATTGCATCTTGCCACAATGGAAAACACAGCGTCTCCCGCGCGCGGTTCACGGTTCTCGCCGGCGAAGATCAACCTCTTTCTCGCCGTCACGGGTCTTCGTCCCGACGGTTTTCACAATCTGGTCTCGATTGTCGCGCAATGCGCCTTCGGCGACCGCCTCACCCGCAGGGACGCCGACGGCGGGGCGGCGGAGGACTCCCTCGAGGTGACCGGCACGGACGTGCCTGAGGGCGCCGGCAACCTTGTGCTGCGTGCGGCGGCGGCCTTCCGTCGCGCCGAACCGAAACTCCCGCCGCAGCGGTTCAAGCTGGAAAAGCGCATCCCTTTGGGGGCGGGGCTGGGGGGAGGAAGCGGGAATGCCGCAGCCGCCCTAAGTCTGCTTGCCGAACGCATGCCGGGGATGTCGGCAACATGGCTGGGCGGCATCGGCGCGGGTCTGGGGTCGGACGTGCCGCTCTTTCTCCAAGACCACGCGGTCATTATGCGGGGCCGCGGCGACCGGCTGGAGGATTTGCCGGAGTCGGCGTGTGACCGGCTGAGCGGCCTGCCGGTGCTGCTTTTCGGACCGCCCGCGGCCATGGAAACGCCCCGCGCCTACGCGCTGCTGCGCGCGCGGGGAACGTATGCCGCACCGCAATGGGCGGAGGAGCGGGTGGCGGCCTTCGCGGAGGGCCGGCTTTCGCCGGAGGAGCTGCTCTTTAATAGCTTTGCGGAGGTCGTGGAGGACCGGTTGCCGACCATCGCCGTTGTGCTGCGGTCCGTGCGGGAGGCGGGGATCCCGGCTTTGATGAGCGGCAGCGGCAGCGCCTGCTTCGCCCTGCCGCGCGACGATGCCGACACGGAGACGGTGCGCGGGATCGTCGCCGAGGCATGGGGCGCGGGCGCGTTCTTCACGCCGACATTTCTTCTTTGATCTGAAGCGCGCGGGCGACGCCCTCTTCGCGGCTCTCGATGCGCCCGTCGAGCTGCTCCTCGAAGAGGCGCCGGAGCACTTGGCCAAGCGCGGGGCCCGGCTCGAATCCGTGCGGCAGGAGGTCGCGCCCGCGCACGAGCGGTTTCGGCGCGGCGCGCTCCACCGCGAGGGATTCAGCCCGCGCGCGCAGCCACGGGGCGACGTCGCCCTCGTCGAGCGGCGGGCGGCCGCGCCCGTCTGCCTCGACGACCCGGAGGAGACGGTCAAGCCGCCCGACATCGCGGGCGAGGCGCCGGATGGCGGCGGGTCCGGCCTCGGTCGAACGCAACGCCATGGGGCGCATGTGCGCGACGACGAGCTTCACGACATCCTCGATGAGCGCGGTTTGGTTGGTGAGGCGGGCGAGGAAGGAGCGCGTCGGTGCCTCGCCGGCGCTCTCGTGTCCGGGAGACCGCCAGCGCCCCTCGGTGAAGGCGGTCGTTAGCGGCTTGCCGAAGTCATGGCAAAGCACGGCGAGGCCGACGACGATGTCTTCGTAAGCATCGCCGGTGCGGCACGCCGCGAAGGCGTCGAGGCAGTGGAGAGTGTGGTCCCACGCGTCGCCTTCCGGGTGCCACTCCGGATCCTGCGGGCAGTCAATGAGGGCGGCCAGCTCGGGGGTGTGGGCGACCCAGCCGGTGTCGCGCAGGAAGGCGAGCCCGGCGGAGGGGCGCGCGCCGAGCAGGAGGAGCTTGCGCCACTCCTCGAAGCAGCGCTCGCGGGCGAGGCCCTCCGCGTCGATGGTGCGGCACAAGGCGACGGTCGCGGGATCGGGGCGGAGTGAGAAGCGCGCCACAAACTGCATGCCGCGCAGCACGCGTAGCGGGTCCTCCGCGAAAGCGGCGGACGTGTGCCGCAGACGCCGCTCACGGAGGTCAGTGAGTCCGCCGCAGGGGTCTTCAATCACATCGGTCAGGGGATCGAGGAGGATGGCGTTGATCGTGAAGTCGCGGCGCTCCGCTGCCGCACGCAGGGGCAGGGACGGATCCGGCACGACATCGAAGCCCCGGTGGCCCCGCCCGGTCTTGCGCTCCCGCCGGGGCAGGCTGACGTCGAGCGGCAGTCCCGCCATTTTGTAGACGCCGAAGGCTTTGCCGACCGCGTCGAAACGCCCGAAGGAGCGGAGGAGCGCCTCAAGGCGTTCCGGCGCGACACCGAAGATCTCGAGATCGAGGTCGGTCGCCGACTGCTCCAGTATCCAGTCGCGCACGCACCCGCCGACGAGGAGGGCGCGCCCACCTGCCGTCTGTACCGCGTGGGCGAGGGCCTCGACCGTGCCGCGGAGATCCGCGCCAACAAATTTTTGCCAACCGCACTTCACAAATTCCGTAACTGGGTCCATCTTCACGGTCGGGGCGTTGAAGTTTGTTGTCAACGCGGCCCGTTCCGCACGTATTCTTCCATCCTTCCATGCCCGCTCCGCATTCCACCCCGACCCAACCGAACGAGCCGATCGT
>SKLD01000422.1 GCA_007123395.1 Opitutales bacterium | reverse complement strand
CCGCCCGGCTTGGCATGTACGGAGAACGGGCCGCGCGGCACGCCCGCGCCGGTGCTCTGCCATGCAATGTAGGCCCACGGTTCGCCCGCGGCATTTTGCGTGACAGTGCCGGCGGTATAGAGAAAGTCGATATCCTCTCCCGCATGCGCGGCGGTGAAAGCCGAAAGGATGGCAAATAAATAGAATCGGTGTCGCATGGTCATCAATAGTCGACGCTCCAGCTGCCGTCGATGTAACTGAGGTTAACGGTTTTGGAAAAGCGCACGCAGAAGCGGCACTTGCCCGCGCTGCCGGCGACCTTACCGCTGCCCGAGAAGCGGAAATCGTCGCCCTGTTTCACGCCGACGAGCCGGGCCTCACCCTTGATGGAGACGAGGCAAAGCGCGTCGCCGCTGATGCCGGCGAAGAGACGACCTCCGTAAGTTGGTCCCTCGGCGAAGTAAAAAGCTCCCGCGCCGACACCCGCGGAAATGCGGAACATACAGGAGGCGGGAATACCGAGGAGAGCTTCGGAGATCGGTATCCAGCCTTCGCCGTAAACATAGGCCCCGGTGAAGGTGGGGTCGGGCGGGCCGAGCAGATCGGCGACCTCGGGATCCCATAGTTCGATAGGGGCGAGCGTGCATGTGCGCCCGAAGAAAACGCCGCCTGCGAGGCGATAGTCGGAGAACGCCATCTCCGTCATGGCGCTAAGGTAGTTCTCCTGCGTGCCAAAGGCGACGGCAGCACCCAGAGCATAGATGGTGAAAGCTTCGAAATCGAGGGCGCCGCCCGTGAGTTCAAAGGCTCCCGCGAGCCCTGTCGGACTGAACGGTCCGGTCTCGAAGGAGAACCGGGTCATGACATCGGCGCGCATACCGTCGGAAATCCAGCCGAGCGGCACATCGACGGCACCGATCTCGACCTCGTTGAAGGGATCGCCCACGGGGCCGCAAGCGGCGGCCGGTCCCTCCGCGTCGAACTGGCGGATTTGCAGATAGCCCTGGAAGGTGAGTTCCTTGGGCACCTTCCACTCAAAGGCGCCGTCGAGGCGGAGGAGCCGCAGCGCCTCGCCCTGGATATGGGCGTAGCCCGCGATATCACCCGCGCCGATGTAGTCGCCGAGGGGGCCGATAACGCCGTTGATGGTGTCGTCGAGTTCGGCCACGGCGTCGGAGAGGAAATCGCGGATGGTGTGGTTGATCGTGTGCAGAGCGGTGTCGACGGCGTCCTGAATGATGGCATCGACCTCGTGCAGCTTCGCCTTGAGGAACTGCTGCACCTCGTCGATGACGGCGGTCTGGTAGAAGCGGTCGCGCACCTCTTGGCGGATACGCTCCTTGATCTCCTCGGGATCGAAGTCGTCGAAGGGCGAGCGCACCTGCGAAACAAAGTCGCCGACCGGCGTGGGAGGCCGGTTATCTTCGATGGTTTGGAAAAAATCGTCAATGGCGTCGCGCACTTCTTCGGCGAGGTCTTCGATCTCGCCCTGCGCGCTGGCGAACATCGCCCGGATTTCATTGGCATAGGCACTGCCGTCGGCAAGGAGGTCGCGGACATTCTGCACTTCTTCGTCGGCCCGTTCGAGCACGGCGACGATCCGGTCGATGGTTGGCTCCGCGCGTTCGAGGAGGGCTTCGAGACGTTCTTCCAACTCACCGAGGATTTCGTCGGCGGCACCAAGCGCACCGGCGATTCCCGGCGAGAGCTGCTGCACGAGGAGTTCCGCGAAGCTGCGGATGATCTGCCGCTCGCCCTCGATCTCAGCGAGAAGGCCGGGAAGAGGAAGGGCGTCCATCGCCTCGTTGATTAGGGCCTCGTGATTCGGGTTGAAGTTGGGCATCGGCACCCCGTCGATGTCGAGCTGCACTTCATCGATCATCGCCGCGATGAATAGCTGGATACGGGCGAGCCGCTGGTCGACTTGGCCGAGAAGACCGTCGGCGTCGGCGACAACACCGTCGAGTTGCGTAAGCGCGCCAACGAGCGTGTCCTCGGCACCGCCGACCGATCCAGTAAGAAATTCTTCGAGGACGGCAAGGCGCTCGGCGGCCCACTCGTCTTGTAGCTGATCCATGTCGTCCGCTGTGGACTGGACGGTGTCAAAGGCGTCCACAAGGGCTGCGTAGGCGGGGTCGATGACGCTGTCGAGGGCGTTGTCGAGCATGGGACCGAAAAGCAGATCCATGCGGTCACGCAGGAGATCGGAGGCGGAATCGATGCCGCCGCCGAGCGAGTCGATGATGCCGCGTCCGTTCTCGCCCACGGCCTCGATGAGGGCGGAGGCCGCGCCGGTGCCCTCGTCGATGGCCGAGACGGCGATGGAAGCAAGGTTGACCTGCGGGAGACCGTCGTAGGTCGCCCCGAAGATCAGCTCGACATTGCGCGGGCTCATTCGCTCCACACGGTGGTTCACTTCCACGACGAGGAGGTCTTCATTGAGGGTTTCCTGCGAGCGGAAGGTGCGCAGGGTGTTGCTCCAGAGCAGCGGGTAGTTGAAATTCACGACGTCGAGCCAGTTTTGCACGGCACGCACGAGGTAAACATCGTCGGACTCTTCATCCGCCGTGCGGTAGTCGTCGAGGGCGACGCCGTCGGGGAAGGCGCGGTGCGCTTGGTCGAAGGTGGAGGAGGTGAAGAAGTGCAGGTCGCCGTTACGCCAACCGTCGCTCGGCCAACCGCCGGCAAGGTAGATGACGGCGTTTTCGACGTCCGCTTGCGCGCTGGTCATAACTTGCACCTGCAGGTCTTGGAAGAAGGGAACCGCCGTTGTCGTGGCGAAGGTGATGAATCCGGTCGCTCCGTCACCGTCGTGGGTGCGGTAATCATTGAAGTAAAGTTCGGATACCGGGTCGAGGTGGTAGGTCTCCTCCTCCGGTCCGGCGAGGGAAATCCCCGGCGGCAGCGGCAGTCGCGAGGTGAGACCCGGTAGGTTTTCGGCCTGTGCCTCCGCCCACGACATGATGTTGCCGGAGGGCAGAAAACCGACGACACCGTGCGCGGTGGTGTCGAGCGCAGCGAAGGGCACGGAGAGCCCGAGGGTGAGGAAGGCGTCGGCGTCGCCGCAGAGGTTGGCGGGATCCTGCGCAAACTCAATGGCACGGGTGAAGAAGGAAGCCTGCCAGTAGGCCAGCGGCAGGGGATCCTCCTCGCCTTCGGGCGGATCGGCGCTGTCCGGCGCACCGAGACAAGTGAATGTCAATCCTTCGAAGGCCTGCGTGAAATCGGAGGGGAAAGGCACGGTGACGCTCCCGTTGGTGATGGAGAGCAGGTTGTCGCCGAACTCGAAGTTCAGCCCGTAACGGTCGAAGGTGAAGTCGTATCCATACAATTCCAGCTCGCCGTCGGGAGCGCCGAAAGTGCCGGGCACTTCTTCGTAGATCCCAGTCACGCCGCGCTCGCGCACGTAGAATTTGGAGCGGTCGGTGAGGGAGAAGGGGATCTCCTTTCCGCCGATACGGCTCACAGCGATACCCGGCGCATCGTCCGGCACACGGATGTTGACGCCCGCGTAGTCGCCGAAGCCGTCGGCGTATTCGCGCTGCCCAAGGCGCTCGTATTGATTTACCGATTCCGGATCGACGCCCGCGTAGAGGATGAGGGCGGGTTTTTCGCCTGCCGGGACGACGCTCTCCGAGTGGCGCGCTTGGTGGCCCGCGATGTGCAGGTTGCCGCGCGTGGCATCAATCACGTTGTAGGCGTAGTTGCCGCTGCCCACGGCGCCCCATTGGAGGTCGTTGTGTCCGGAAAGCTGCCCGGAGGCGTGCAGCCCGCCGTCACTGGTGAAGGCGAGGCGGTCGTCGTCGGGCACGAAGAAGATCGTCTTCGTTCCGTCGCCGTCGTCGCAGTCGGCCTCGGGGCAGGTCTGCCCGTATTTGATTTCAATGTTGCTGACGCCTGCAAGAAAACTGTCGTCCACGCGCACCTCGCCGTCTTCGAGAACCATGGCGCCGCCGCCCCACCGTACCTGCCCGGTGCGGGGAAAATGCGGTTGGTAGCCGCCGCCACCGTAGACGAGTTGCGCCTCGATGCCGCCGAAGCCGCCCCCTGTGCCGCGGATACGCACTGGGCCGGAGACGCTCGCGACTTGCCGGTAGTGTCCCTTGTTGCTGAGGCGCCGAGCATCTTCCGGCTCGAGAATCTCGGCCTCTACCCACGCCTCCAGTTGGGCGTAGCGCGCCTCGTTGACGTAGAGAGGTTCGACGCCGCCCAGTTCGATGTGCCCACCGCTTGTGTTCCATGTGACGGACTCTGCGTAATAGGCGATGGGGCGGGCGTCGTCGTGGATGACGGCGCGGTTGGATTCGCTGTAGGTTTGGGAAGGGTTGAAAGCCGGATGGAGGTTTTCGTCGAGCGGGCCTTCGCCAGGCAGAAGAATGAAAGAGAACGCGCGTTGCGGTCCTGATTCCTGAACCTCGGCGCGGAAGGTGAAGCCCGCCGGGAGAAGCAGGAAGGTGGCCGGAATGGAAACGCCGGCGGAATCCGCCGTGGCGGAAAAGCGGTAAAAGCGGATGCCGTTGACGTCGGTGACGGCGTCGAGGGGATCACCGCTGGTCGGCCGCACCGAGCGCGAACCGTCCATGACGACGGCCCGGCCGGTGTCCATGAGGCGCACCGTGAGCGGATCGCCCGAGCCGAGGGATTGGTCGGGCACCTTTGCGGCGTGGGCACCGCTCTCCGCAACATCGAGGGAAACTTCGATGGAGTTCAGCCCGCCGGAGCCCGTGACCGACGGTGTGCTGCTGATGTCGGTGATAATAAAACGAATATCGTCGAAAAAGAGGTCGCCGTTGAAGTGGAGGAGTTGCTGGTCCTCGGCGGTTGTCTCGATGTGCTGCATTACCTCTTCCCCGGACGGTGCCGCCGGATTCTCCGTGTGCGAGAAAACGACTGTCACGGAGAACGGACCGGCACTGGAGTCGAGCTGTCCGGCGGGCCGGAAATCAATGAAGGCTTCCTCCGTCGTGTTCGAGGGCTGGCGCGGATTGCTACCGCTCCAGCGGCGGATGTTGCGTGTGGCGGTGATGCGGTCGTTCTCGAGGGGAACTACTGTCCCGTTGCCGTCGCGCACGGTGATGTCGAAATGGAAGTCCACCGGATCGGGACCGTCGTCAGCGCCCTCGAAGCCGTCGTAGCGCAGGACGCCAAAGACGGCGCGCAACCGGAAGTATTCTTCGTTCTCCGCTGTATCGATGATGTGGCGACGCTGGAAAGAGAGTCCGGTGAGGCGCGGGCGCACGTTGAGGGCGTCGTCGTCGCTGTCCATGTTGGCGAAATGCATGACGGTGGCGGCTCCGGTCGTGTTTTGGTCGAGGACTTTCTCGCCGCAGCCGAATGACGAGTCGTAGGGATCGAGGCATTGGACGACTGTCGCGCGCAGGCGAACTGCTTCAAACGGAGGGAATTCCCCGTCGGGACGAAGATTCGCCGTGAAGGTTTCCGACTGTGTCGTAGGACCGAGAAATGAAAAACTCACGCTCCGCCAGCCCGTGAGGACGCGGTGGTCCGGGCCCGTGGATCCTTGTAACGGCAGCGCTTTGCCGTCAGCATCGAGCACTTGAAAAGCGACGCGGAATTGGCCTGAGGCGGAAAGTCCGAAAGTCTTGCGGAAGGTCACATCCGCCTCCACGCGGATGGCGTCGCGCTCGTATTCAGGATCCGGATTGTCGGCATCGGAGCTGATGATCAGTCCGTTGAAGTCGGGCGCGGTGAACGAGTCGATTTCGGCGGAGATGGGCGACGCCGTGCGATACATCGGGGCGCAGCCGCTCATGCGGGCCATATTGGAGGCGTCTTCCCCGCCCATGGAGGAAAAGAATCCGCCGACGTATAGGTCGGCGCGGGATTCACCCCATGCCGTTAGGGCGTAGACAGTGCCGCTTGTTTCCTGCCCGACATTCTCCCAACCCGCGCCGGGCTCGCCGCTCCAGCGGCTGATCCGGCCCGGTTGGCTGCCGCCCGCGTAGAGGGCGGGGCCGTTGCCATCGTCGATGACTTCGAGGGTCCATACCGTTCCGCTCGCGAAACCGCCTTCGACGGCTTCCCACTCGGTGCCGTTCCAGCGCGCGACGCGGTCGGCCACCGACCCGTTTTCGACGGTAAAGCTCCCGCCCGCGTAAAGGTGCGGGCCGGTGCCGTCGTCGAAGACGGCGAGCGCGTAGATGATCCCGTTTTCGAAGGGGCTGCCTCCGACCGGCGCCCATGCACTGCCGTTCCAGCGCGCGATGCGGTCGGCGGGCGAGCCGCCGTCGGTCGTGAAGCTGCCCGCCGCGTAAACGGCGCGGGCGTTCCCGAAGCCAAACTCCGCGAGTGCGCGCACGGAGCCGTTGGCAAAGCCGCCGCCGAGAGGCTCCCACGTGTCCGACGAACTGTTGTATTGCGCGACGCGGGCGGGGGATGTGAAAGATCCCGCCGCGAGTAGACGGGTGCCGCTGCCGACATCCGCAGTGAGGAAGTCGTAAACGACGCCGCTGGAAAACCCGCCGCCCAGCGTGCTCCACTCCGTTCCGTTCCAGCCGTAGACACGGTCCCCGGACGTCATGCCGGCGATCACTTGAAAAAAGGTCGGCGAATCCGTGGATAGCGCCCATACTGTGCCGCTCGAAAAGCCGTCCCCAAGCGGTGCCCACGACGATCCGTCCCAGCGCGCCACCCTGCCCGCTGCTACCCCGTCGATCTCGGAGAAAAAGCCGCCCGCCACCATAAGGTTATCCGAAGTGCGTCCCTGGTGAGCGAGCACCCGCACCGATCCGCCCGCCCCCGGATCGCCGAAAGACGCGTCCCAAACCCCCGGTGTGCAGTCGGCGGCAAGCGGAGACGCGGTGGTGACGCTCAGACCCAATACGGCGGCAGTCCGGACAAAGCCGCGGCGGCGCAAAAACGATAGGGCAGGACAGGAATTAAGCTTCATGATTCACAGAAGGTTCCTCGTGCGCGGCAATGGCACGGGTGGGTTTAACGCTTGCGGAAAAGCTCCGCGTCAATCCGGGGAGACGGATGGAAGACAGCCGCATGGCTACATTCAAACCACGTTAGAAAGGAGAGGGGCAACGCCAAAAGCCCGGTTAATCGGTGAATTTAACCAAGCTAATATGCAAAACGGGTTGAGGATTAGCTCCGCTTAAGTCCCCGTGGAGATCCTCCCCGTCATTCTATCCAAGGCGGTGGCCTCATGATTTGTTCGTGTCTTCCGCTTGAAAATAACTTCCAATGCCGGAGACACGGGTGAGACCCATACGGTAACCGATCCAGACTCCGGTCATGGAAAGCACGAGTGTCAGCCCCGAGTAGAGCGCCGCCGCCGCCATACGTCCGTCTTGAAGTAACTCCATCGTCTGCAGACTGAAGAACGAAAACGTGGTGAAGCCGCCGCAGAAGCCGGCCAGCAGGAATTGACGCGCCGAAGCGCTTAGGAAGATCCGCCCGCCCGGCGCGGTGAGGGCGGCGAGCAGCCCGATAGCAAACGATCCGATGATGTTGACGGCAAGGACGCCGAAAGGGAAGTGCGTTCCGAATAACGAAAGCATGAGCGCCGCGACGCCGATCCTCGCGACCCCGCCCAACCCGCTGCCCAATGCCACGTAGAGCGCGGTTTTCATGGCTCCCGGGCTTCCGGGAATTTGTCGGAGCCGGCCCGGT
>SKLD01000379.1 GCA_007123395.1 Opitutales bacterium | reverse complement strand
CGCGGCTGATCACGCCGTACCTCCTTGCTTTGAATTGCGAAAAAATCCGCCTTGTCTTTCCGCGGCGTCTTCCATCGTCGCGCCCTGTAACCCGCCATGAGTTTCCCGACTGAAAAGAACCGCGCCATCGTCCGGCGCTACACCGAGCAACCCGAGCGCATGCCCGACGCCGTCCGCGGCCGCATCGAGGCGGCGTGGGACGGCGAGCCCGTGCAGCTCTACGCCCTCGCCGATCTCTCGCCGCGCCTTGAGATCGCGCACACGTGGGTGGCCCTCGGCCCCTCGCGCGTCGCCGTCGCGCACGCGGACGGACGCATCGACCACATCGAGCGCGACCGGATCCGCGCGGTCGAGGAGCGTTCGGGCCTAAGCGCCACGCAGCTCTACCTGGTGGGCGATCCCGACCAGCCCGCCCTCGCCGCCCTGCGGTATTCCTACCGGCAGCAGAACGCGGTGGGCGCGATCGCCTTTGTCCTCAAACAGGCGCTCGAGCACAACCGCATCGACCACGACGCCCCCGACGACTTCTACGCCGCCGCCGTGGCCCAGCCCGTGCGCGACGCGCAGGGCACGGTGGTGAAAAACCGTCTCTCCGTGCTCTGGAGGCTTGTGAGCTACATCCGCCCGTACAAGGGGCAGTTCCTTTTAGGTGTCTTCGCGGCGGTCGCCCTCACCGTCCTCATGCTCGTGCCCCCCACCCTAACGCGCGACATCATCGACGGCACGGTGACGCCCTACACGCGCGGAGAGATCGACCTCGCCACGGCGCAGCGCCAAGGGTGGGTCCTCGTCGGCATCCTCGTGGCGGTGTTTGTCGTGCGCGAATTCTTTTTGTGGATACGGCTACGCACGCTCTCGATGATGGGCGAGTGGGTGGCGCGCGACCTACGCCGCAATCTCTACGACCACCTGCACAAGCTGTCGGTGAGCTTCTTCTCGCGCAACCAGACGGGGAGCATCGTCTCGCGCGTGAGCAGCGACACCGACCGCATCTGGGACTTCATCGCCTTCGGCCTCGCGGAGATTCTCTTCGGCACAATTCTCATCGTCGGTCTCGGCATCCGCCTTGTCACGCTCGACTGGCAGCTCGGGCTCATCCTCATCCTGCCGGTTCCGCTGCTCTTCCTCCTGCTTTACTGGATGGGGCGCAAGCTGCACCGTGTGTTCACCCGCATCTGGCAGAAGTGGAGCGAGATGACGGCGACCGTCTCCGACACCGTGCCGGGCATCCGCGTGGTGCAGGCCTTTGACCAAGGCGACCGCGAGCGCGAGCGCTTCAGCTCGCGCAACGACCGCGTGCTCGACGAGGCACTCCTCGTGCACCGCATCTGGACGAGCCACTGGCCGCTCATGTATCTGGGCCTCAGCCTGCTCACCGTGGCGGTGTGGGTCTTCGCCCTGCCCCGCATGCTCGAAGTGCCGGGATACAGCCCCATGACGGCGGGCGAGTTTGTCGCCTTTCTTTTCTACATGGGCATGTTTGTCATGCCGCTGGAGCAATTCGGCTTTCTCACGCGCATGATCAACCGGTCCATCAGCTCGGCGCAGCGCGTCTTCGAGATCCTCGACACCGAGCCCGAGATCCGCGAGAAGGACGCAGACGAAGCCGTCGCCCTCAAGCCCGTGCAGGGCGACATCATCTTCGACAACGTGACCTTTGGGTACGACCCCGTGCGCCAGATCATCAAGGGGGTGTCCTTCGAGGTGAAGCCCGGCGAGATGATCGGCCTCGTGGGACCGTCCGGGGCGGGCAAGACGACCGTCGTCAACCTCATCGCGCGCTTCTACGACACCAACTCCGGGCATATCCGGGTCGACGGGCACGACATCCGCGACCTCGACCTCGGGCTCTACCGCTCGCAGATCGGGATGGTCATGCAAGACCCGTATCTCTTCCACGGAAGCATCCTCGAAAACATCCGCTACGGCATGCGCGGGGCGACGGAGACGCAGGTCATCGAAGCCGCCCGCGCGGCCAACGCGCACGACTTCATCTGCAAGCTCTCGCACGGCTACGACACCATCGTGGGCGAGCGCGGGCACAACCTCAGCGGCGGCGAGCGCCAGCGCGTGTCCATCGCCCGCGCCGTCCTGCACAATCCGCGCATCCTCATCCTCGACGAGGCGACCAGCTCCGTCGACACCGAGACCGAGCGCAAGATCCAGGAAGCCGTCGACCGCCTCGTCGCCGGGCGCACCGTCATCGCCATCGCCCACCGTCTCAGCACGCTCAGCAAAGCGACGCGCCTCTTCGTCATGAAGGACGGGCGCATCGTCGAAATGGGCACCCACGAGGAACTCCTGCGCAAGCCGGACGGCCTCTACCACAAGCTGCACAACGCGCAGCGCGAACTCCACGAAATGTACGCCGTATGAACACAGTAAATACAGCTCCGCAGAACGAATCCACGCCGACTGACCCATGCCTGCGCCGCGGCGAGGAGGGACGCCTCTTCATCCGAAAGGAAAGCGGCGCATGGCTGCCTGTGCTTATCCGGCCCTGTTTTCCATGGACGCTCGCCGAGCGGTTTCTCTCCCTGCGCGACGAGGAGAACAACGAGCACGCCCTCGTCGCTGACCCGCAGGAACTGTCCGCAGAATCGCGCGAAGCTCTTCTCGGGGCTCTCGCCGACACCCGCTTCACCTTCGAGATTGTGGGCGTGGACAAAGTGGAGACGGATTTCGAGCTGCGCGTCTGGCGCGTGCGCACCGTCCAGGGAGAGCGCACTTTCTGCACGAAAACGGACGACTGGCCCGACCGCTACGACGACGGACGTGTCGTCTTCCGCGACCTCGGCGGCGACCTCTTCGTCATCCCCGACCTGGAAAAACTGGACAGCCGCTCACGGCGCATCCTCTGGTCTTTTGTGGCGTAGGGGCCGGAAGGCGGACGAGGCGACTGACGGCGTGCCTCACCCGACCGGGATTTGCTCGACGATTTCGAGTCCGTAGCCGTCGAGGCCGATGACGCGGCGGTTGGTCGTGGAGAGGAGCCGGATTTTTCGCAGGCCGAGGGCGGCGAGGATCTGCGCGCCCACGCCGTAGGCACGGAAGTCCATTTTCGCGCCGGAGAGCTTGTTCTGCTTGGTGTTGTCGCCAGGGTGCCGGGCGGGCGGATGCACGCCACCGCACGGATGGCTCATGTAGACGACCGCACCCCGACCCTCGTGGGAGATTCGACGCAGGCTGGCGACGAGGGCCCCGCGCTTTCCGAAGCCATCCGCCTGAAAGACATCGCTAAGGACGTTCTCGCTGTGCACGCGGACAAGAGCGGGCCCGGCGCTGAGGTCGCCGCAGGTGAGGGCGTAGTGGATACTTCCGTCCACTTGGTTGCGGAAGAGATGGACCTCGAACTGTCCGAAAGCGGTCTCCAAGGGCTGGCTGTGGACGCATTCGACGAGACGTTCGCGCCGGTGCCGGTAATCGATGAGCGCAGCGATGGAAATGAGCTTGAGACCGTGGTCCTTCTTGAAGCGGATCAACTCGGGCAGGCGGGCGCACGAACCGTCGTCGTTGAGGATTTCGCACACCACCCCGACCGGAGGCAAGTCGGCGAGGCGGGCAAGGTCGACGGCCGCCTCTGTGTGGCCGGCGCGCTCGAGGACACCGCCGGGGCGAGCCCGCAGCGGAAAGACATGCCCCGGCTGCACCAGCTCGTCGGGTCGGCTCACGGGGTTGCCGAGGATGCGGATGGTCTTCGTGCGCTCCGCCGCGCTGATACCGGTGGTTATCCCCACGGCAGCGTCGACGGAGACCGTGAAGGCGGTGCCTTGGCTCTCCCGGTTTTGCTGCACCATGGGGTTGAGGCTGAGCCGTTTGAGGTCGGGATCGGTCATCGGCACGCAGATGAGACCGCGCGCCCAACGGATCATCATGTTGATGGTCTCGGTCGTGGCGAGGCTGGCAGCGAGGACGAGGTCGCCCTCGTTCTCACGGTTTTCGTCGTCGGTGACGATAACGGGCCGACCGTTGGCGATTTCTTCAATGGCCTCCTCGATCGAGTCGAAGGCCGCAACGGAAGATGAGCACATAGCCGGATAATGGAGCGAAATTTTTGTGCGAGGCAAGCGGCATCCTCGCGGAGAGAAGGCGGGCAGCCCTAAAGTCCCTTGGATAAGGCTCCGGCCGGCAGGAGCGCGGGGCTTCGGAGCCAACATTGCGGGAGAACTGTGTGCCGCCGGGAGGAAATAGTCGGCGCTGAGTCTGCCAAACACCGATTCTGCGCAGAAACCACCCTGTTTCGCGCAAAACAGGGTGTGTTCTATTGGTAGTTCTGCTAAAATAGCTCTTCCTTCAAAAACAATGAACCACCGTATCCTTACCCTCGCCCCCGCGCTTCTCGGTATCGGCACTGTTTTCCCGGCTTCGGCAGACGTCGCCACACGAACGCTTCACCTCGGCAACGACGTCTCGTTTGAAATCAAGGAGACGGGCGGATGGTTTGCGGGGCTCGGCGCCTTCGCGCTCGGAGATTACCCGCTCTCCGCCGACGGGAGTGTGGTCTTCCCGCTCATCGCCGATGAATGGGCGGCGGAGCCCCTCCTCGCAAGCGGCCTGCGGCTCACACGGACGGAGCGGGCGGAAGGCGGTTGGGACCTGCACCTTGAACTGCACGCCGACGACGGGCGGGATCACTGGGAGACCTACTTCGAGTGGGACGAGGACGACATTTTGTGGGAAGGCGGGGAAGGCGGGATCGCCCGCGACAAGTTCCGCTTTGCCAAGACACACCCGCTCGCGCAGATCACACGCCTCGGCCACCGGGCGGCGCACCTTGCCCAACGGGGTGAGCGGTTCCGCCGAATCGGCTCCATGGTCTGGCGCATCCGCCCGCACGAAGACGTCATCGCGGGGTGGCCGTGGAGCGGATGGACGTGGCACTTTGAGATCGAGCTGGACGCCCCCCACCGCACGACGGCGGTGCGCGTCCTCGGCGGCTGGGAGGCGGGTGGCACACTCGACGGCTTGACGCTCGCGAACCAGCGCTACCGCGGCTTGGGCAACCTTGAGCAACCCCTCGACACCGACACGGCGGGGCGCTCCGCGACGAGCTACAACACGCAGGACACCTTTGCCCGCCCCTCTCCCCTGCCCCCCGGTTTCACCGACGGCAACTCCGCCGCTTTGCCGCGCGAGGCGGCCCTCGGGCTGCGCGCCAACGCATGGATCCACGCGCCCGCCCGCGGCGCGGGGGCATCCTTTTTCGATTACCAGTTCAACGAACGGGCGGCCTTTGTCGTTTATCCCGGACGCCAAGGGAACCTGCGCGCCCTCACCGAGGTGTATCCCGGCGACACCGGCGTGGGCCAAATCAGCGAAGAGCACTTCGCCCGCACCGACCGTTGGAAGACGCAGCCCATGTATCACGCCGTCCTCGTGCGGGGCGAAGCGACGGGCAAGCACTTCTGGCGCACCCGCTACCTTGAGATCGACAACGAACTGCGCGCCCGCGTGGCGAACGATCTGGGCTTTCTCGCCGACCGCGTCGTTCCGACCGTGGGCTACCTCTTCGACTTTTGGGGAGCGAACGACAACTTCGCGTCCGTCACCGCGCGCATGGCGGACTACGCCGGGCACTTGCACGGTCTCGGCGTGCGGCGCGTCACGGTGCACAATCCCGGTTGGATCAACGGGCGCGCGGCAAACCGCGGCTGGGACGGCGGCGACCGTTTTGAGTTCACGGGCGGCGGTGTGAACAAGGTATACGACTGGTGGCCGCTCCCCGAGGTGGAGGACCCATGGCGGCAGGCAAGTCTCATCTACGACAAGCTCGGCATCGAAAACTACACATGGATCACGGGCATGACCCACCGCGACGCGGGGTTTGTCCGCGAAGTCGGGCTCGATCCGGAAAACTGGGCGCTCAACTCCCCCGACGGTCCGCCCAACGACACCTACGGCGTCGACGCCTACAAACACAACATCCTCTCCCCCCGTTTCCGCGAGGTCTTCGAACAGCGTCTGCGGGACGTACGCAAAAACTTCGGCTACGCCGGTTTCTGGGGCGACAGCTTCCAGAACCTCATGATGAGCCAGCTCGACTGGGTCTCCCGCGACGGCGAACCGATGCAGCGCGCCTACTGGGAGTGGCTGGCGCAACAATCGCGCGAGGGCATTGGCTGGATCTCCGAGAGCCATTCTTTTCCCGGTCTCAGTTGCTCCATCGAGACGGACAACGCCCTCGCCACTCCATGGATGATGGCCCACACCATCCACTGGCTGCGCGGAAACGCGCAATTCGAGCGCTCCGCCCGCCAGTGGGGTGAAATCGCCTTCCGCGCGATGGCGCACAACATCTGGCTCGCCCCCGAGATTTGGCCCTACTACGCGCACACCGAGGTCGACCCGGCGGACGTCATCGACGGTTTCGCCCGTCTCGCACGGGAGTTCCGCGCGGCGCAACCGCTCATGGAGCGCCCGTGGCTTCTTCCCGGAAACGGCGGCGTCCTCTGGCTCTCCGCCGAACACCCCGGCAAAGGCGTCTTTTTCGCCTTCCGCCGCATGCCCGTGCCCGAAGGCATCACGGCGGCGGAGATCCTCAACCACACCGGCCAGACCACCGGCACCTTCTTTCCCAACCACACCTATCGGCTGACCGGCGGCGGCCTCTCCAAAATGGTCGATGCTTTCGGCCTCGAAACGCCGCCCCACGAAGACCGCCGCACCCCCATTGCCTATCGCCCCCTCAACACCAACCTTCCCAAAAGCGACCCCGTGTGGACATGGCAACAGGATCCCGGCAACATGCGCGCTCCCTCCTGGACCACCGGTGGAACCGACTGGACGGACACCTCCGGAACTACCGCCGCATGGCCTGAAGAGGACGCGCCGCACGCCTTTTTCGCCCCCGGCACGCGCACCTTCCTCAGCATCGACGGACACGTCCGCGCCGCCGGTATCCACGCGCCCACGACGGGCGTGGCCTTCATCATCGACACCGTCCGCGACGGCGAACCGGGCGACCTCCTTGAAGTGAGTGGCCCCCTCACCGGCCCCGTCGACATCTTTTTCAAGAACACCTACCGCGACGAAGGCGTCATCCAAAGCGCCCGCCGCGCCGGGACGGGTCTCCGCTTCACCGGCGGCGGCCATCACGCCGTCTCCGCCAACCTCCTCCCATGGCCGGAAAACTACCACCGCCACTCCCAGATCGTCAGCCTCGGCGATCCCGGGACAAGCGTCCACTTCAGCGGACAATGGCCCGCCACCGGCGAGCTGAGCCGCCCCGGACTCGTTCTCGGCAAGGGCACGCGCTTCGTCATTTGGCCGGAGGCGGACTTTCCCTTCATCAAAAACTACGGCGGCTTCACCCTTCAACTCTGGGTCACGGGCGAGGAAGAGGGCGGCGGCATCCTCGAACTCCACCAAGACTTTGTCGCCGACCGTTCGCGCGACGCTCTCAACCCCTTCGCGCCGCGCGGGCGCGACCTCGCCCTCGGCTCGCTCGGGAGCATCCGCGTGAGCGGAGCCACCCTGCGCACACACGATGGCCGCAGCCTCCCCATGACCGGCCGCGCCCTCCACGACGAAGCCGACGGCGTGCAAAACAACGGGCACATCGTCTTCGAGCGCCGCGACGGCAACCGCTGGGAAATCCGCACGCGCGAGCAGTCCTACCGCGGGGCCGTCTGGATCGATGCCGACACCGCCTT
>SKLD01000291.1 GCA_007123395.1 Opitutales bacterium | reverse complement strand
CTTGCCGAATCAACCCGTGCAGCCTGGACCGAAGCCACGCTCGACCCCCGCCCGGCCACCTTTGCTTTTCTCGGAGTGGCGGGCACGAAGACGGCGGAAGACTTCGCCCGCTTGCGCGCCGCCGCCGAAGGACACGGGCTCGCTGCCGCCGGGGCCTTGCGCGTGGAGAACGATTTGCACAACGCCCTCGCCGGAGGAATCGGGGGCGCGCCGGGCATCGCCTTGATCGCAGGCACGGGCAGCAACTGCCTGGGCCGCGACGCCACCGGGGCCACCCGCATGTGCGGCGGCTGGGGATGGCTCATGGGCGATGAGGGCGCGGGCTTTGGTCTCGCGGCAGAGGGGCTTCGCCGCGCTACCCGTGCCGCCGACGGTCGGCAGAGCCGCACCCGCCTGCTCGAAAGCGCCCTCGCCTTCTTCGGCGTGAGCGAACCCGACGCCCTCCTCACCGCCCTCTACGCGGGCACATGGGAACCCGACCGCGTGGCCGCCTTCGGCCCGGTCGTCACGCGCCTCGCGGAAGAAGGCGATGGTGGGGCTAGGCAGATCCTGCGCAAGGGGGCCGCCGTTCTCGCCGAACTCGTCGCGGCGACTGCGCGGCGGCTGTCCTTTCCGAAAGGCCCGGACGTCGTTCTCCTCGGCGGCTGCCTTAAACCCCGAACCTTCTACGCGGGCATCGTCGAAGCCGCCATCGCCAAAGCCTGCCCTTCCGCCCGTCTCCGAGAGCCCCTCTATTCGCCCCTCCACGGCGCCCTCCTCAACGCCCTCCGCCAAGCCAGCATAGGCAGCGGCTCCCTATCCGATCCCTCCAACCGCCTTTCCTAAGACTTCAATGAACTCATCCCACCTCGAAAAGATCCGTCCCGAAGACATCGCCGTGGCCTTCGGGCTCACCGACGTGCGCCTCGGCGAACGTCCCGTGGTCCGCCGCCACCTCGCCGACCTGCGCGGTTGCTTCGCCGACGAGGCCGCTTTTGAAGCCGCACTCGCCGCCGACAATCCCCTCCTCTACGAAGTGTGCGCGGTGGAGCCTGCGGATGGCGACGGCCAGCTCCATTATGGACTCGGTGTGCTCTATCCCGGAAAGGTGGGCGACGAATATTCCCTCACGAAGGGGCACCTCCATTCCCACCGGCCCGCCGCCGAAGTCTATATCGGGCTCGCCGGAGAGGGTGCCATGCTCCTTGAGGATGAAACCACAGGGACCTCCCGCCTCGTTCCGCTGGGCAAGGGGCAGATCGTTTACGTGCCCGGCCACACCGCCCACCGCACGGTCAACACCGGCTCGGCGCCGCTCGTATACATTGGCGTGTATCCCGCGAACGCCGGACACGATTATGCCAGCATCGCCGAGCGTAACTTCCGCAAAGTCATCCTCGAACGCGACGGCGAGCCGGTCCTCCTTGATCGACCAACCCGCTGAGAACGGCCGTCCAAACACCTTAACTTTTTCCGTTAATGAATTATCTTTCCAATCTAGGCCTCCGCGCCCCGAACTACGACAAGAGCCCCAGTGTTCCGGTTCCCCCGGCCCATGCCGCCGCCCTCGATTGCGGCTGGGAACCCATCGGTGCCCGCATCCGCGAGGTCGCCTCGGCCCGGCCAAATGCACTCATCGCAGTGGAGTGTTATCCCGGCGTGGACGTCGATGCCGTGGCCGCCGCCCTGGCCCCGGCCATCGGAACCACCAGTGTCTTCGATACGCGGCGCGCGCACAAGCCGACCGCCGCTATCGAGGCCATGGCCGCTCCCTTCCTCGGCGGCTGCGACCCCGTCTTCGGCTTTCTGTGCCAGACCCTGAACATGCCCGACTTCTTTGACGCCGGGCACATTGTGCAAGAAATGCGCTGCCTGCGCGCCGCACCCGCCGGACCCCGCCTCATCATCGGTCCCGGTGCTTTCGTCGCCGCACCCGAGGCCGACATCAAAGTCTATGCCGACATGCCCCGCTGGGAGGGGCAACTGCGCCAGCGTCGAGGCGAGGCCGACAACCTCGGCACGCGCAACCGCGGTCTCAAGGCCTCCCTGCAATACAAGCGCTCCTTCTTCCTCGACTGGCGGGTGGCCGACCGGCTCAAGACGGCGACGATGGAAAAATGGGATTTTCTTCTCGATACCACCACACACGACCAACCCAAGCTTATCACCGGCGCGGCCCACCTTGCCGCCCTCTCGACCGCCGCGCACCGACCCTTCCGGCTCGTTCCCTTCTTCGATCCCGGACCCTGGGGCGGGCAGTGGATGCGCGAAATCTGCGACCTTCCCGATGGGCCGCCCAACTACGCGTGGTGCTTTGACTGCGTGCCCGAGGAGAACTCCCTTCTTCTCGCCTTTGCCGGTGGTGTGAAGGTGGAAATCCCCGCCCTTAATCTCGTTCTGCGACACCCCCGCGAGCTGCTCGGCGACCCCGTCTTCGGGCGCTTCGGGCCGGAGTTTCCCATCCGCTTTGACTTTTTGGATACGATGGGCGGCGGCAACCTCTCCTTCCAGGTCCACCCCAACGTGGCCTTCGCCCAACGCCACTTCGGCATTCCTTACACCCAGGACGAGAGCTACTATATCCTTGATGTCGCCGAGGGGGCTGAAGTCTATCTCGGCTGTGTCAACGGCATCCGCCCGGAAGAGATGCTTGCCGATCTTCGCGCCGCCGCCGCAGGGCGCAAGTCCTTCGACGCGGACCGTTTCGCGGCGCGTTTTCCGGCACGCAAACACGACCACTTTCTCATCCCCTCGGGTACTCTGCACTGCTCAGGAACCAACTCCATGGTGCTTGAGATCAGCGCCACGCCCTACATCTTCACCTTCAAGCTGTGGGACTGGGACCGCCTCGGTCTCGATGGCAAACCACGCCCGGTGAACATCCAACGCGGGGCCGAAGTCATCCGCTGGGACCGAGATGCCACCTACGCACGCAAGCACCTCATCAATCGCTTTCAAGACCTTGGCAAAGGTGAGGGCTGGCGCGAGGAGCGCACCGGCCTGCACCCGGCCGAGTTCATCGAGACCCGCCGCCACTGGTTCACCGGTGCGGTGCCCCACCATACCGGCGGCCTCCGCGACGGCAGCGTGAACGTGCTCAACCTCGTCGAAGGAACGGAAGCCGTTGTTGAGAGCCCCGACGGTGCCTTCGAGCCCTTCCCCGTGCACTATGCCGAGACCTTCGTCGTGCCCGCCGCCGTCGGCCCCTACACGGTGCGGCCCAGCGGCAAAACCGACAAAGAACTCGCCACCCTCAAGGCCTCCGTACGCGCCCACGCCCCGGTATGAGCCCGCCCGCCTGCTTCGATCCCGGATTCGATATCCGCCCCACCCTGCATCCGCTCGGGTTCACCTACGGGCCGCGCGTCTTCGGTCCGGAATGCGAGATCCGCCGCCTCGACGCCATCCGCCCAAGCTTGCGCGATCCCGCCTGCGCGGGTCCCGATCCCGTTTACGCCATAGCCATGGATGTGGGCACCGAGGATCAGCGCGCGGATCTCCTCGCGCGCAACCTCCTCTACGGCGCTGTGGTTTACGCCGCCGGACGCCTCGGCGACGAGCCCGTGCGCTCCCAAGGCCACGTGCATGCGATCAGCGCGAGCTGCGGCGCCTCCACCCCTGAACTCTACGAGATCTGGAGCGGCCGCGCCGTCATCCTCATGCAAGAGAGCGACGGAGACGACCCCGGGCGTTGCTTCGCCGTCTCCGCCGGACCCGGCGAAACCGTCGTCGTGCCCCCCGGCTGGGCGCACGCCACCATCAGCGCCGATCCCCGCCGCCCCCTCGTCTTCGGCGCGTGGTGCGTGCGCGACTTCGGCTTCGACTACACCGGCGTGCGCGCCCACGGTGGCCTCGCATGGTTTCCCGTGCTCGAGGGTGATCGCCTGCGCTGGGAAGCCAACCCCCGCTACGCACATGAGCGCCCGCTCGTCGAGAAATCGCCCGAGCCCTACTCCGCTCTTGGCCTCCGTCCCCGCGTCCCCATCTGGCGGCAATATCTCGATGACCCTGAAACCGTCATGTGGGTGCCCCGGCCCGAACGCGCCGCCGCCCAATGGCACGGCTTCGTGCCGTGACGTCCAGCCCATGCTGAACGCTGCCATCCCCGTATTCACACGAGGACATCAGAGAACGTCGCCGATAACCCGTGAACAAACGGTGGCCCGCCACAAACCCAAAATCCCAACAAAATGCCCGACATTGGTCGAACCGATCTGGCATCCGTTGCTTATCAAAACACTTGAATCCCGCTCATTAAGACGAGGGCTGAATTCTGAAAGTGAGCGAAATGAACGTAGCCGTGCATTCCTCCGGATCACTCCGGCCGAACGCCCCGCCTGGCACTCTGGGCTTCGCTCACGCTTCAGTTACAGCCCATCTCTCCGGAATGGCCCGTATATCCGCTTGCCGCAGGCTATCCGAGAGTCGGCAAGCTTCGCTCAGGTTCGTCGTTTCGGGCACTGCGAGCAGCCAACTCCAAGATTTCAAAACACAATCCACAGTCCCGCTCTACCGCGACCATTCGAGCACGAGCTTCCGCCCGTCCTGTCAGGCTTGGACGCCGTGGCGATTCAGGAAGAGTGCCAGCGGGCGATTGATTAAGTCTGCCGGGTGCTGCATGCAGCTCAGTAAAATATCCTCACTTAAGAGTGATCAACTTTTCAATAGGCTCCTTCAAAGGAGGCAGGTCATCCACAACGACTTCCCAAACCAATTGAAGATCCACTCCGAAATAGGCATGCACAATGCGGTTTCTCAAGCCGCGCATTAAGGGCCCATGGGATATCGCTGTGTCCGCTACGAAAATCGTCAGGCAGCCTACTGGACGCCTCGCCAATGATCTCAAGGTTTCTCACGACCGCATCCTGGGTTTTTCGATCCTTTGAAAAAGCATCCACGTCCAGTCCCACTATGTAGGTCTCAATCTGGGTTATCGCATCGAGAATATCCGCCAGAAGGGTCTTTTCGCTTCGCCTAGACATCCACGAGGTCCGCTTTGATGTGTTCCATGTGATCCGCTTTTATGGCTCGATGAGAAACCAGATCGACTCTCATTCCGAGCAATTGCTCAATCTCGTCGGCAAGCTCGACGAATCGCAGGCCAATCTTTGGATCAACATCGACCAGAATGTCCACATCGCTTTGGTCTGTGAACTCCCCGCGAACCCGCGAGCCGAAAAGGGCCATGTGCTGAATCGGGTAACGCGAAACGAGCTCCGGCTTCTTACGCCGAAGTTTGGAAAGAATCATTTCACCACTCGCATTCACCACAATCAAAGTGCATGTTCGGCCACTTGCCGTCAAGCCGGTTGACGCAGGCTGGTCAACGGCTTCTCAGGCTGTTAACCAATTTCCCGCCACCCTCTCTCCGCCGCTCGCCAAACCGCGCTCCTGTGGGTTTCCGAACACGTTCACGTTTGGGCAGCCATGGAAAAAACTGTGGCAGCACAGTTTTTTCCGCCACTTTCGACGAGCCCGCCGACACACCCGGCGGGCTCGTTTGGTTTTTGGGGCCAGCGTTCCTGTGGAAAAACAAGCTCGAATGCAGCCCCTGCTTCGACCGGGCCGCAACACACAATTGCGCTTGACGTGATACCGGTTTCCAGTATCACATGATAGCCTTGAACAGAAAACAGCGGCGAACCCTTTCCGCGGTCTTCGAAAAGCCGGAGCGTAGCGATCTACCTTGGAGTGACATCGAGTCCCTCCTTCGCGCGCTGGGCGCGCAGATCACGGAAGGTCGCGGCAGCCGAGTCCGAGTGTCACTCAAGGGAGTGCGGGCCGTATTCCATCGACCGCATCCCGAGCGTGTCACCGACAAGGGTGCCGTGGCGTCGGTCCGTCGTTTTCTCACCGAAGCGGGGACAAGACCATGAACGAATTGCTCGAACACAAAGGATACCGCGGCACCGTGAAGTTCGATGCCGAGGCAGGCCTGCTGCATGGAGAAGTGCTGCACCTGCGCGATGTCGTCACCTTTCAAGGCACGACCGTCGACGAAGTCGTGCAGGCATTCCGGGACTCCGTCGACGATTACCTCGAATTCTGCGGGGAGCGCGGGGAACCTCCGGAGAGACCTTATAGCGGCCGGTTCGTTCTGCGCGTTTCGCCCGATCTTCACCGCGAGCTGGCTGGCAAAGCGGCCGTCTCTGGAAAAAGCCTCAACGCCTTCCTCGCCGAAAAGCTTCATGAGGTCACCTGAGCCGTAGCCGTGCGCAAGCCCACGATCCGCGACAAGCCGGAAGCCAATCCAAGCCAAGCCGGTCGCAGTCCCGCCCTTCTCCGACAACGGCAGACTGTGAAAATCGTCGACTCCGCAGCACTCTGGTCTCGTTTTGAGTGCCATGGCGCCAGAAGAAGAGATTCCGAGGCTGGAACAGCAACTGCGCGCACTTGACGCGGAGCGAAACCATCTGCTGGAAGAGCTTCGTAAAGCTCAATCGACAGCACGCCGCTCTTCCCGGCCCTCGCTAGCCCTCGACGAGCGCACCTATCCGACTACTGCGGCGGACCGAGTCGCCCTGTTCCATTCCCTTTTCGCTGCGCGCACGGACGTCTACCCCCGCCGATGGGAGAATGCCCGGACGGGACGGTCGGGATACTCACCGCATTGCGAAGCCATATGGAAAAACGGACGGCGGTTGAAGCCAACAGAGATATTCCAGCGGTTCGGTCCGCGGATGTTCAGCCGCCTTTCTCTTTCCGTCGCGGAAGCACACTTGCGAGGCGAAATCGTCGTAGGCACCTATGCGATTCGCCCCGACGACACGTGCATCTTTCTTGCCGCGGATTTTGACGGAGACGGCTGGAAATGGGACGCGGCAGCCTACCGCGAGGAGTGTGACCGCCTTGGTGTCCAATGCTTGGTGGAGATCTCGCGATCGGGAAATGGCGCCCACGTTTGGATCCTCTTCGCCGAAGCGGTTCCCGCCGCGCTCGCACGGCAACTGGGAAGCCTAGTACTGACCCGGGCGGCGGCGCGGCAGCCACACCTGCGCCTTGACACATACGACCGTTTCTTTCCCAACCAGGATTTCTTGCCCAAAGGTGGATTCGGAAACCTCATCGCCCTTCCCCTGCAGAAGGGGCGGCGATCCTTCGGTTTCACTGAGTTTGTCGACCAAACTTTTTCACCGTTTTCCGACCAATGGAAGGAACTTACCGACGTTGATCGGCTGACAATTGAGGCCCTGCGTGCGCTGCTCAACAAGCACTTGGCCGCCGAGGTTGGACCCGACGCAGATCCGCAGGACATAGAGGTTCTGATCCAAGAGTCTGTCTTCGAAGATCCGCTCGATCTCCCCGCGCTGCCGCCAGAGTGGAAAGCGTGGCTCAATGAAAGCATGATCATACCGGCAACCGGACTCTCGGAAAGAATGAACGCCCGGCTCAAGCAGTTGGCGACTATTCCCAATCCGGTCTTCTTTGAAAAGCAAAGGCAGCGGTTTCCTACCTACAACATACCCCGCTATCTATTCTCCGGGGAGGCCCATGATGACCGGATCCTTCTACCACGCGGTTGCAGGGAAGCCGTCGTGGACCTCTTCGCAGCCTGCGGCGCGCGCCTCCTAATCGAAGACCGCCGATTAGCCATCAAGGGGATCCGGATCAAATTCAGCGGCGAACTCACCTCGCCGCAAAAGGCAGCTCTTCACGCGATTGGCGAGTATGTGCATGGCGTGCTTGTCGCCACGGTGTGGGACG
>SKLD01000409.1 GCA_007123395.1 Opitutales bacterium | reverse complement strand
GATTTCGCGAAGGCGAGCGGCAGTGACTATGAGGAACGCTCCCTCACCGTGCCGGGTTTCTTCGAAGATTTCGAGGATCCCGCGCGCGTGGAGGAGTTCCCGTGGCCGGATCCGCGCGAACACATGGACGCGGCCCGCTGCCGTGCCGCCGTGGGCGCGGTGCCGCCGGACTACGCCGTTCTCGGCGTAATGTGGTCGGCCCATTTCCAGGATGCCTGTTCGGCCTTCGGCATGGAGAACGCGCTCATGACGATGATCGAGTGTCCAGAGATGTTTCAGGCCGTGATTGACCGCATCCTACGGTTCTACCTTGAGGCGAACGCGTTCTTTTATGAGGCGGCGGGAGACCGTCTTGATGCCGTGCTCATTGGCAATGACTTCGGTAGCCAGGACACGCTCATGGTATCGGCGGAGCAACTGCGCCGCTTCGTCTTTCCGGGCACGAAAAAACTCATCGAACAGGCGCATGCCTACGGGCTCAAAGTGATCCACCATTCCTGCGGTGCGATCTGTCCGCTCGTTCCGGATCTGATCGAATGCGGGGCCGACGCCATCCACCCCATCCAAGCACTGGCAAAGGAGATGAGCGCGGAGCACTTGCGGACGACCTTCGGCGGCAAAACCGCGTTTTGCGGCGGAGTCGACGCGCAAAACCTGCTTGTCAACGGAAAGCCGGATGAGATCCGCCGCCGTGTCGGCGAATTGCGTAAGCTGTTTCCCACGGGCCTGGTCATATCTCCCAGCCACGAGGCGATCCTCCCTGACATCCCTCCGGCCAATATCGAAGCACTCTTTTCCGCCGCCACGGCGGTTGAATAACAATACCGCCCCATCAAAGAATCAGCCATCAAAAATCAGCCATTAAAAATCAGGAATCATAACCATGCAACGATACGGAAGCGTCATCGGCCTGCGCGCCGAAAAACTGGAAGAGTACAAACGCCTGCACGCGGCGGTCTGGCCGGATGTGCTGGCCATGATCCGGCGGTGCAATATCCGCAACTATTCCATCTACCTGCGCAAGCTGCCCGACGGGAAGCACTACCTCTTCAGCTACATGGAATACACCGGTGACGACTTCGCGGGCGACATGGCCGCGATGGCCGCCGATCCGAAGACGCAGGAGTGGTGGGCCGTCTGCAAGCCCTGCCAGGAACCGCTCCCCGACCGCCCCGAAGGCGAGTGGTGGGCACCGATGGAAGAGGTCTTCCACTGCGATTGAGCGGCCCGGGGACACACGACGGAACCGCCGGCCTTTCCGTTGAACAGCGGTTGGTGGCGTAGCCGGGTCTGCTTCAGCGCCCGGCCCGCGGCGGCAGGGGTGTTGCGGCTGGTCGGGCGTGGGCGGCGTCGGTGTGGGGTCCGAGTCTGCGCTGGGTTGCGGCCGGTTCGTGTCGGGTGCTGAAGCTGTCCCGACTACCTTGCGCGGCGGTCTCGGACGTAGCCGGGTCTGCTTCAGCGCCCGGCCCAAGGCGGCGGGGGTGTTGCGGATGGTCGGGCGTGGGCGTCGTCGGTGTGGGGTCCGAGTCTGCCCTTGGTTGCGGCCGGTTCGTGTCGGGTGCTGAAGCTGTCCCGACTACCTTGCGCGGCGGTCTCGGACGTAGCCGGGTCTGCTTCAGCGCCCGGCCCGCGGCGGCGGGGGTGTTGCGGACGGTCGGGCGAGGGCGGCGTCGGTGTGGGGTCCGAGTCTGCGCTGGGTTGCGGCCGGTTCGTGTCGGGTGCTGAAGCTGTCCCGACTACGCTCGGCGGCGCGACGTAGCCGTCTGCCATTCCGGCGGTCGTTCCGGGTTCGAACTCGAAACGACTAATTCGATCATGTGCCCGGCTTAACCGAGCGCAGTCCGAGGCTATCCTTGGAACCTTTGGTGCAACTCAGCCTACGCCGATGCGTTGCGCAAAGGGGCCGAGGTTCACCGTTCCGCGGACAGAATACCCCATGGCCGAAGCGCGGGAACGGACACTTCGCCGTAGCCGTCATCGGTCCAGCGCACGGGGATCTCACGCGTCTCGACAAGTTCGCCGAAGGCACCGGCCTCGGCCGCCGCTTCATGTGCGTCGGCGTCCCACCGCGCGGGGGTGCGGAGGGTGACGGACGTGACGCCCCGGAAGACGCGGCTGGGCAGGCGCAGCGTGAAAGGCTCGGGAGCGGTGCGATTGATATGGGCTTCGCCGTCGGTCGGGAATTTGGCTGAATCGCCGGGCAGGGACAGGAGTTCGTATTCACCGGAGGGTTCGGCGAGGGGTTCACCCCAGTCGACCATGAAGACGAGGAGGGGCGCGTTGGCATCCTCTTTGTGTTCCTGCACGAATCGGTAGACGTGCCCGGTGCCGCCGCGGGTGGACGGAGCGGGCAGGCGGTGAGGGCTTTCCACACCCTTGCCGCCGACGGCTATCTCTTCGTACCCGTTCCAGTCGTGCGCGCGGACGTAGGCGTAAATATCGGCGTAGTCCCGCGGATGCCCGAAATACCGCCCGGCACCATCATCGGTCTGCTGGAAGATGTCCCACGGCACGCGGCTGGCCATGCCCGTGCTGTAGGCGGTGGCGATCACGCGGCGGGTGAGGGCGATCTTCGCGGCGTCGTCGACTTCCACGCCGCGGGTCTTCGGGCTGCCGATGATCTGCATGCGCCCGACTTCGCGGGCGCGCCGCGCGCGGTCCCAGATATGAACGGGATTGGCCGTTTCGAGGAGAAGTTCCGATATCGCGAAGTCGAACTCTTGCTGGATCGTGCTCCACAGTTGGATGGAGGTGTTGTTGCAGGAGAAGGTGAGCGGTCTTCCGGCATATTCGCGCACCTCGCGCATGAGACGGCGGTGGTAGTCGGCGGTGATATCCTCCCAGTATTGGAACCAATACGGTTTGATCGCGCAGTCGTAGTCCTCGAAGTCGTCGCCGACCGGGGCGCCCAGTTTGCGCAGGTGGGCTCCGTAGTCGAAGGCGAGCGGTTCCGCGATGCCCAGCCCGTGGAGCCGCGCCATCGGGACATTTTTGTAGAGCCAGCGGCGGAATCCGGCGAGGCCGGTTTCGGTGAAGCCCGCGCCGTTGCGCTGCGCGAGGAGGACGGGGCCGGAGGACTCGTCGCGCTGGATCGTGTCCACGCCGAGGTCCACGGCGGCTTTGTATTCGGCCAGTTGCAGGGCGTAGTAGCCGGGGTTGCTTGTGTCGCCCACCCAGTGCGGATTGGTCCATGCGCGCATGTGGGGTTGGATCACCGGGTTGCCCTCGAGGTCGAGCAGGGCGATTTCCGGCTGTCTCTCGTCGCCGCGCAGGCCGTTGCTGGCGGCACCGCCCATGACACGTCCGGAGGCGCGCACGGCTTCGATCATGGGAACGTCCCGCGGGCGGACGTAGACCCACTCGAGGCGGGTGGCATGAAAGGCGTTGATCGCCTCGAATGCCGTCACTTCGGAGCCGGGCGGAACTCCGCGGAAGCGCAGCGTGCGAATAGTCACGGAGTTACGGTGCGGCATCAGGTCGCCGACCGACCGCGCTTCGGCGGGCGGAGGCGTGCCTGCCGGAATGAGCGGGGTGGCCAGATCGACATCCGCCCCGCAGGCGGTGCCGAGCAACAGAAACCATCCGAAGGCCTTAGCTGTCTTCATGATATCCATTCCCGCAGAAGCAAGAATTCGATCAAGTCCGTACGCATGACGCCGCCGGACATAAAGGCCGCATTTTTGGAAGCCCGCTTGTTCTGGAAAGCCTCAGAACCGAAGGGTGTTCGTGAGAAAGAAATAGCGGGGGGCGCGTGTTGCAAGGCGGGTGACGAGCGGGGCTCCAGTGCCGTCGTCGACGGATCCGATTTCGGCCGGGGTGCGCTCGTCGAATAGGTTGTTCACCTGCATGCGTATCGTCCATGTGACCGACTGACCGATGCGCCTTGAGTGGGAAATCCATGCGTTAAAGTTCCATTCGTCGCTCCCGCGGAAAGGCCGGGCGGGTCCGGGGCGGTCGGCGAAACCGTCGGCGAAACCGATGATGGCAGGGCTTATCCAGCGCAGGTCGTTTCCAAGAGTCCATCCATCGAGCAAACTCCCGCGGGAGAACCTGTAGGAGAGGGATAAGCGGCTTTGCCATTCACGGTTCCGCAGAAGGCGGGAGCCGGTTTGGGCGCGCTCCAATTCGAAATCCTTGACGATGGCTTCGGTCAAATCTCCGACAGTTTCGCCGCGCGGACTGGTGACGGGGACTTCGGCGTGCGCCTCCCAGAGGGGAAGATGCTCCCTGAGGTATTGGGCAAACCGCGGCATGACCTCATGCACGCGCCGCCGGTCCTGGGCGAGGTTCCACGCGATTCGCCATGCCCGGTCCGGTTGAAAGACGAGATCGAATTCGAATCCCCGCCCGCGCGTGTCTATGAGGTCCACCCATGCGATGCGGTCCTCCGCGCGGGGCGGATCGAGTTCATCCCAGATCGCGTAGACCCAATTTGCCTTCTGTCCGCGCAAGGCTCCCGACGGCTGGTTGAACCGGGTGAGTTCGAAGAGCGTGAGGTTGGCATGCAGGCGCCCTTCCTTCGAGGCGAAGGTAAGGCCCGCCTCGTGTCCCTCGACTTCCTGCGGACGCACACGCTCGCCGAAGACGTCGCGGTGGGAGCTCCGCGGAGGCAGAAAACTGACCGCCCGGTTGTAGTGAAGAACGAATGATGGATTGGGTGCGTAGGAAACACCGATAGTGCGTCGCAACTTTTCAAAGCTATGAGGAGTGTCGGCAACACTGTCCCATGGATCTGCCCAAACGCCCCATTCGTCCCGTTCAAAGAGGCCCTCCCGGATGCGGGCGCGGTCGCGCCCGAGCCCGTAGGCGAGCCCGAGGCGGTCATCGAAGAGGCTATTGCGCAGCGAAACCATCCAAGTGAGAAGCGCCTCATCATTGTGTTGGGGGGCGTTGCCCACGGCCTTAAAGGCGGACTCCACGCCGTCTTGGTTGATTGGTGCGAAGTTGGACCGGAACTCCGGCGACGCTCCCGGTTGAAGGTCGATGTATTGGCGTCGGCGGATACGCTGGGAGGGATGGTTCAGGCCCTGAGGGGTGCCGAGAGGAGTCAGGTTGACCTCGTTTTTCCATTGCGCCCGCGTGCGGAGTTGCCAGAGCGCGAACAACCAGCCCACTTCGAGCCGGCCGGGAAAGGACTCGCGGAAGTCGGGGTGCAGGCGCAGGATGCCTGTGTTGCGGGCCTGTAGGCTCGTCCACTTGTGCTCGTGTTGCAACGACAGCGCGGTTGTCTCGACATAAGGCCGTCCGACGAAAGGATTGGGGGAACCGTCGGGAAGGAAACGGTTGACATCGACCTGCAGCGCGTGGTCGACCGCGCGCAGCCCGTCGAAACGCTCGGTCTGCCCCGATTCCAACCGGGCTGCGAATTCGGTCGAGAGCCAGCCGCCGAAAATGTATTCCCAAAACCCCGACATCACCCCGTAACGGCGGTCAAGGGTGTTTACATGCCCCGTGAGGGAGTCATACGGGGAAATACCCGGTGGAAGCGCTTCGGGGCGAAAGCTCATCCGCGTCTCCCGTACGCCTTTGACGAGCGGCGGGCTGCCGCGTCCCATCCTCCGCCAGTTCATGACGGGCACTTCGGCACCTTCAATATGAACAAGGTAATCGCCGCCCGAGACCCATTCGACTCCGGCCGTGCCGCCGAGGGGCTGGCCCGGCTCGTCGACTAGCGGGCTGCCGGCTTCAACCCACGGGGTATACCAATCGTAGAGGATTGCTGGAGCGGGCACGACTTGGCGGAAAGAACCGTATTCTGCAACGACCCGAAGCGCGTTGCGCTTATTCGGGTTCCAATCCAGATGTGCCGAGAGACCTCGGCGCTCATTCGATGAGGGCGTGCGGAATCCCGGACCGTCCTGCCAGAGCCCAAGGACGCGCACGGCCGTGTCGTCGACTGGAAGTGGTTGATTGAGGTCTGTTGTGAGGCGAAGCGCACCGCGATGATCCGTTCGGAGAGCGAGGTTTCCAAAACTGCGCGCGGAGATGGCCCGGTGGCTGAGCAGGTGGGCAAAGCCAGCTGGCGTTCCCGTGTGGTGCAGGATGGTGAGCGGTCCATCCACGAACCCCACACGCTCGGCATTGTAGTTGTCGAGAGGCGCTTCTGTGCGGAAGAAGTCGCGCATTACGTTGCCGCGGTGGAACTCGCGGTTATACAAATCTGGACTGAAGCGGGTGCGCGGCCAGCGGCGGTCTTCGGCGGCGCTCAGGAGGTCGGCGTCTTCCGCCACAAGCGAGCGGAGGGCACTCCACGGGCGGTGGAGGAGGGCGGTTGGGTTGAAGGTTCCGTTATCAGCCGGCGGCGACACCTCTTCGGTGGATGCGGTGACGGAAGGCTCAAATGTGACGACGAGTGCGGCTGCGAGAACGACAGTGAGGAGCTTCCGCATGCTGCGGAAGCTGCCCGTCGGCCAGTTTCGCGTAGCCGTGTTCATTCTCTCTAGCTCTTGCCCACCGGCGTTAGGGGGCGTTGCCCTTTGAGGACGCGGGCGACGTTCTCGGCACATAACAGACGGCCTTGGCGGCGGCTCTCGCGGGTGCCGCCGCCGATGTGGGGCGTAAGGATGACGTTGGGCAGGTCGAACAAGGCGGGGTGGGGGTTGGGCTCGTTTTCGAAGACGTCGAGCCCAGCGCCGCCGAGATGTCCGCTCTTCAGCGCGTCGACGAGTGCGTCATCGCGGAGGACGCCTCCGCGGGCAAGATTGAGAACGATGGCGCCTTTGGGAAGAAGGGCGAGTTTGCCGGCGTCGATCAGGCCGCGGGTGGACGGCAGGAGCGGGAGGTGCAGGGAGAGCACATCGGCGACGGCGAGCAGTTCATATAGGGGGAGATGGCGGGGGTCGTCGGCGCAGGCCGGATCATGCACGCGCACGCGCATGCCGAAGGCTTCCGCGCGGCGGGCCACGCCGCGACCGATCCTTCCGAATCCGACAATGCCGATGGTCTTTCCGGCGAGGAGCGCGCCGTCCCACCGGCCCGGTTGGAAGCCGTCGCCGGGCCACGCGCCGGAGCGCACGTAGGCATCCGCCTCGGTAATGCGCCGCGCCACGCAGAGCAGCAGCGCGAGCGCGCAGTCGGCGGCGGATTCGACGAAGGCGTCGGGCACGTTGGTCGCCACCACGCCCGCTGCGGCGAGAACATCGGTATCCAAATGGTCGGTACCGATGGAGACACTGGCAATGATCTTGAGGCGGGGCGCTCTGTCGAGCAATTCGCGGTCGACCTTCAACTCGGCTTGGTTGATGATTGCGTCGAGGTCCGGCGCGAGGCGAAGCACCTCGTCGCGCGGCATGAGAGCGCCGCCGCCGGGCCCTTGGATGATTTCCGTCCAGCCCGCGAGGGGCGCGAGGTGGTCTTCGGGGACGCGGTTGGTGATGAGGACTTTCGGTTTCATTGATTGTTTGCGACGGTCTTGTGCAGATCGGCGGCGAGTGCGGCACACGCATTGTGAAAGAGGCCGACGTCGGTGCCGTATCCAAAATATTGAATGCCCGCGTCGGCGAAGGCGGCGAGGTTTGCGTCGTCGTCGAGAAAGGTGCCGAGGATCTTCCCTTCCGGGCGGAGCTTGCGGGCGAGTCCCTTTATCGCTTCGAGCATTTTCGGATGGCCGACCTCGCCGGGAATGCCGAGCGACTGGGAGAGGTCCCACGGACCGATGAAGCAGATGTCGATACCCTCGACGGCGGCGAT
>SKLD01000236.1 GCA_007123395.1 Opitutales bacterium | reverse complement strand
GACCAGCGTCCCGCCCGCGCCCGCCCGCGCCTCCACCACCTCATGGCACTCCCCCCGCCGCCAGCCCCCGCGCAAGGCGGCGTCCAGCCCCGCCCCGCCCGTGCGCAACGCCTCCCCGCCCATGCGCGCAACATCCGCGCCGAACCGCCGCCGCAGCCCCGCGAACACCTCCCGCCGACGCGCCTTCTCCAGGGAAATCACCATACACCGGTAAGTGAACACACGTTCACTTACGGCGCAAGCGGAAAGAGGCGGTGGCGGCGGTCACTCCGCTGGAGCGCGGGCAGGGTCTTGGGCATGCCGTCGATCCGCGCCGCAGATGGTGTCCGCGGTTTCGCGGGCTCCTCATTCCCATCGAACGCTATTCCGATCCGTTTGCAGGGTTGTCGTGGGTTGGATGGACGGTCGGGTGCGGGGGCCTCGCCGACGCTTGCAGGGGCAGTGGTATAGCGCCGGATCTGGCGGGCATACTTACTCTGGTTGGTGACGGATAACGAAAGCGAGTTCCCCGCCTCCCGGACTGGTCTTGGAGAACCGGCTGCGCTGAGACTGCGGCGGGTAAAAAATAATATAAGAATGATTTAATTGACTAAATCTATTTCATAATTAAATTGTTTGCGTTACTAAATTCAGAAATAAATAAATTGACACTGGTGCGGCGGGGATGCTGGCTTGTGAATGGGTTGGGTGTTCGAAGGGGCCGCACCTCAATGGCGGTGGGATGTGAGCCTGCTTTTGAAGGACCTGACGGCTCTGAAAGCCTGCGGGACGCCCCCGCATTCTCGTCGATCCACCGGCTTAACCGCGACATGGGGGACCGCGCTCCCGCGGGCCGGGGCCGTGTCGACAGCGGCTCAGGGATGCGCGCCGGGGGCGGAGACGCGGAGGCGTACGAAGGTGTGGGCGGATTCGCTCTCGAACGGGAGAACGAAGGTTTCGGCGGTGGTCCACTCCGAGAGTTCTTCGGCGCGCTGGAGCTGGAACTCGAGGTCGAACCCGTTTTCGCCGCGGCGTAACACCACCCCGCCCAAGCTGAGGTCGAGGATCGATGCCTCCGTGTAGAGGCCGTGCGCTTCCGGTTCGTTCAGGACGGAGTCGACACCTTCAGCACGGGCGGCATCGACATCCGGGATTTCAATGCCGAACCGCTCCGGATCTTCGGCGACAAGGTCGATCACGCCGGAGTAGTCGCCGAGCGGGTCAAGGCCGAGGGCGACGGCCTCGGCGTCGGTCAAGCCGTCGCCGGAGGTGTCCGGGCTGTTCGGGTCCGTGCCGTAGATCACAATCTCTTCGTAATTCGTCAGGCCGTCACCGTCGTCATCCGCCATGTCCGGTTCAAACTGCGCCGAAAGGCGTATGTCCTGATCCATGTCGAAGGCGCAGAAATCCTGCCATGTCGACCGGAAGCGGTTCCTCGGTGCCACCGTTGAAGTTCAGGTCGAACTCGTCCGGCGGCAGGAAAACGGGTTCCCCTGCCCGATGGCGGGACTGCCGGGAAGGAGCCGGAACCCGCACCGCCGCTCGACGTCGCGGTGTTTTGCTCAAAGAGCGAACGCTTGATATGCCAAATGCCCCCGGTAGCGTCGCCGCCCTCAAAGGCCGAATTTGCCGCAGAGACGGCATGGCGCGCGTGTATTGTTCCCGCTGCCACAACTGCGCCGCCCAGCTGTTTGCATCGATAAAATCTATTTCACAACTAAATAATTTACATTATCTAGCTCAGAGCTATATAAAGTTGACACTGGTGAGGGGTTTTCCGGAAAAGACCGGGAACGCCGGGGCCTGAGACCGCTGGCCCTCAGGCGTAGCAGCGGATTTCGGTGAGCCCGGCGGAGGGGGCGCCGTGGGTTTCGTGGACGACGAGGCGCAGGCGGTCGGTGGCGACGGGGTTTGCGAGGTCGTGCCGGCGGCGCACGCGGACGTTTTCTGATTCGCGTGCGAGCGGCGTCCATGCCCCGTCGGTCCACGCCTCCAAGACGTAGCGGCGGGCGACGTAGGGAGCGACGTAAAACGGATTTTCCCAATGCGGCTCGGAGACGAGCTGGCCGGGAAAAGTCAGTTCGACGGTGCGCACCAGTTGTTTCTCAGGCCAACGCAGTTCGAGCCATTGCGGGAGCGCGGCGGCGGGATCACTGAACCAAGCGTGGCTGCGCTCGCGCGGGCGGGTGACGCCGGTGAGGGCTTCGCGCGGCCCGTGAACCGGTTGGGCGGGCTCGACGCTGAAGGCGAACTCGCCGGGGAGGCGAAACCAGTGGTAGCGCCCGGATCCGATGATGTGGCCGCCCGTGATGCCGTAGGGGTGGGCTCCGGAATAACGCCAGTGGACGTTTTCGGGGCCGGAGACTTCGAGACGGTGGCAGCCGTCGGCGAGTCCGTCCAGCTCCGGCGCGATCCAAACAAGGTCGTCGCAACCCGGAGGCACGGAGATTGTGCCGGTCCAGACAATCTCGCCGTCCTCGCGGTCGTAGGCCCAGATGGAATCGACTTTGCGGAGGACAACCGTTGCTTCGGCAGGGGCGTCCGCCGTGCTGTGGAGGTGGAGCCCGACGCGGTCGAGGCGGCCCCCGGCGAGGTGGAACCACTGGCAGGGTTCGTCGGCGAGGGCGCGCTCGCGTCCGTAGGCCCGCCCCCAGAAACTTTCGCGGAGGTTTTGATCGATATCGCGTTCCCACGCGCCGATCCCCGCGAAGCGGAACTCGGAGGAGGCGGAGGGTTGGGCGGCGCGGGCGAGGTCGAGCGGGTCTTCATTGCGGAGATTGGGCAAGTAACAGCCGTCGCGCAGGAGCGTTTGCTGGACCTCGCCGACCGCGTTTTCGACCGTTTCGCCGGGCTCGGCGCCGCGCCGCACGGAAGCGGCCGCGAGCGTGCCGGCGGCCTGGCCCATGAGCCCGCAGGTGGCCATGACGCGGACGGTGCCGAGGGCGGCGTGGGTGACGGAGAGGTTGCGCCCGGCCATCATGAGGTTGGAGACATCCTTGGAGACGAGGGAGCGCAGGGGGATGCCGTAGGGACCGATGTATTTGAGGGCGATTTCGGCCACCCGGTCGTCGTAGCCGAGCGCGCTGGAAGGTTCGCTGGAATCAGCAAGGAGCCCGCCCGGCGTGTGCAGGTCGATGAACCACCCGCCGTAGGCGCACTCGTCGGGAAAGGCCTCGCGCCGCTGTAATTCGTTTTCGTTGAGGAAATGGAGTCCCATGACCCGGCGGCTCTCGCGCTTGCCCGGCACTTGTCCGATGAACTCGAGGGCGTAGTTGCGGCAGCGCTCCATCGTCTTGGGGTCGCGGTTTTTCATCCAATCCCACACGCCGAGGGCGTGGCGCGTGAGTTCATGGCGGATGGCCTCGTTGTCATGGATCGTGTGGAAGGGCACGCCGATCTCGATCCACCAGTAGCCGCCCTGCGGTTCGTTGGGTTTGCGCCCCTGCTCGTAGAAGAAGGCGGCGTCCTCATAGTGCATGGCCCAATCCGGGGCGCGGAACGGGGCGGGACGGCCCGTGTCGATGCAGCGGATGTGGATACTGCTGCCCATCGTGTCGGGGGAGGCTTCGGCCGTGGCGTGGACCTCGCCGGTCTCGGCATGGGATTCGCTGCCCATGCGCCATTCACAACCCGCGAGATGCGCGAGCAGGGCGTCGCCCGTGCAATCGATGAAGCGCTTGCCTGCAATGATAAGTTCGACCTCCGCGTTGGCGACATAGGCGCGGACCGATTTCACGCGGTCGCCGCCGTGGCAGGCGGGACGGAGGTAATAGCCCTGCTCCGCGCTGGCGGGGGGCCACGCGGCAAGGGCGGCCAGTCCGCCCCCGCCCGACTCCAGTTCAACGTCGCGCAGAGATGTGTTGAGGTGCAGCGTGAGGTTGGGCTCGCGCACCGCCATGTCGTAGAGCGACATGTCGAAGACGCTGTTCGTCCAGCCGTTTTCGATGGGATAGATGTGGTTGGCGTTGCGCTCGGCGTTGAGCGCCTCGCCAACAATGCCGGTCTCCCGCGCATAGGGATGGTGGCACCCCGCGCCATGCACCGTCACGCGGATCTCGCTGGAGGCATTCCCGCCGAGAACGGGGCGGTCTTGGATGAGGCACGTGGAGGCTCCGCCGCGGGCGGAGGCGAGAGCGGCGCAAAAGCCGGCCATTCCACCGCCGCACACGACGACATCGTAGGATTCTATTTTCTGTTTCATGAGGGATTCGTGGAGGGATCTTTTCCGTTAAGTTCGCGCCCCGCCGCGCGCATTCGTTCGAGCAGCGCGGGAATCGAACCGCCGGCGATCTCACCCGAGACCGCCAAGCCGGCGAAAGGCGGCATGCCCACCGGCACCGCGATGCTGAAGCCGCCTTCGGGGCGCTCGATGACAGCGTGGTCCGTTCGGCGGACTTCTTCGAGGCGCGGCAACAACCTGTCCGACTCTCCGGGGAAGTAGCGTTTCACATAGTCCGCTCCCCGGTGGGCGAGGAGAAGCAGTCCGATGGACGAATGCTCCGCGGGGTAGCCCTCGGTGCGACCGAGCGATTCCGACCGCGGCATGCCGGGCTGGCTAAAATAGAGATAACTGACCATGTGCCGCCAGAGAACGCCGACGGCCACGATGCATCCCGCCGCGCCCAGCGGAGGCAACACGCGCATCGCCCGCGCGGCCAATCCCGAGGCGGAAAGGCTCAGGGCCGAGAGGGCGTGAATGCCGGCGCCCACCGCGTAGCTGCGATCCGGGTTGCGGCGCGCGAGCCCGAGATGGGCGAGCGTCGCCAAGTAGCGCTGCACGCGCGTCGGTGTCATGCCCAACTCGCGGGCAAGCGGTCGTACGCGCACGGCGGCGCGGCGGCCCGCGACGGCGAAAAGCACCTCGATGCCCTCCATCACACTGCGGTTGGGTTGTGCCGGTAGCCCCTCCATTTGTAACTAATAAAGTGACATATGCGCGGAGGTGTCAACATCGAACCAGAGAGGAAAAATTGCGGAAAAAGCTTGAAACGAGTCAGGTGCAAGACATAAGGTTATCACGTGAAATACAAAATCCGGGAACACCCCCCCTGTGTGGTGCGGGAAAGCGCAGGCGTGGTATCGGCGAATCCCCTCGCGGCGGTGGAGCGCGTGCGCCACGGCCTGCCGACAGCCGAGTTCGACGCGCTGCGGGAACTCCTCGGGCTGACGGTGGAGGAGCTGGCGCGCAAGACGGGGATTTCGGTGGCGACGCTCTCGCGGCGGCGGGCGCGGCGGCAGCCGCTGGACCCCGGCCACAGCGACCGGCTGGTGCGGTATGCGCGGCTCTACTGGCTGGCGGTCGCCCTCTTCGACGGCGATGAAGCGACGGCGCGGGCATGGCTCAAACGCCCCGCTCCCGGGCTCGGCGGCGAGGCGCCGCTGGACTTCGCGGAGACGGAGGTGGGCGCGCGCGAGGTGGAGGACTTGATCGGGCGGCTGGAACACGGCGTGTATGTCTGAGGTTTTGCCCGATACGACGGAGGCGTGGCGTTTGGTAAAAGCAATCCATGCCGCTGCGGCGTTCGAGGGCGAGGGCGCGTTCCGTTTCGGCGGCCGCTGGAACAGCCCCGGAACGCGGGTCGTCTACGCAAGTTCGTCGCTGGCGCTGGCGGCGCTCGAATTCCTTGTGCATATCGACCCCGCCGCGCCGGTGCCCGAGCTGACGGCCTTCCGGATTTCCATCCCGGCCGACGACATCGAGACTGCCACACTCCGGCCTTCGGCGGAGGGAACGGACTTTCCCCCGCTGCCGGTGACGCGCGCGGCGGGCGATAGCTGGGCAGCGGAAAAGCGCTCCGCCGTGCTGCGTGTGGCGAGCGCGGTGGTGCCCACGGAGAGCAATGTTCTCATCGATCCGGCGCATCCGCGCTTCGGTGCCTTGAAGATCCGCGCAGCGCAGCCATTCCGCTTTGATCCCCGGCTTGTGCGGGCGCGGCGCTGACCAGCGGCTGCGTTGTCGGCGGAAAGCGCGCGTTGAAATGGAAAAGGCGTTGCCAAAAGAACCTCCGCTCCCACCGTCGTAAGCCGTGCTTTCATTCTCCCCAACGCCCGCGTTTCTTTGCGTTTCCGTGTGGCGAAGAGCGTGGGTGCTTCCCGCCCTTGCGACTGCCGCGGTCGTCGCCATGGCGGAGGCACCGGTGCCCGGACCGCACCTCTTTGACGACGCAGACGCGTTTCAGCGCTTTGCGGAGCACTCACCGGAGGCGTGCCTCGAATTTATCGCAGGGCAGCGCGGGCACCTGACAGACCCGGTCCACAGGGTCTACGCGGAGGTTTACGCCTCGGTTGCCCACCGCACGCTAGGAAACAACACGGCATCGCATGAGGCGGCGGCAAGCGCGGTGGCGTTTGCGCGGGAGGACGGAGGCAACACCGCGCTGCGGGTTAAAGCGAAGCACGCCCTCGCCGTGGCGACGTACCTTGAAGGGAGGATCGACGAAGCATCGGGAATCGTCGATGCCGCCCTCACCCTCGCGGATTTTTATCTTCTCGAGGCGGAGAAGACGCCTTTGCTGAACCTCGTCGGCATCATCAACTGGCGGCGCGGCAACCTTCCGCGTGCCCTTGAGGTCTTCAAGGACAGCGCGCGCATTAACCGAGTCCACGGCACGCCGCGGCGCCTTCATGCCAATCTATCCAACATCGGTATGACGCTTTACCGCATGTGGAAGTACGAGAAATCGATCGATGTCTACGAAGAGGCCTTGGAAGTCATCGAAGGCATGGACATGCCGCTGCAACGCGCCGCCGTTCTAAGCAACCTCGGCGAATCGTATGCCGCGCTCGGAAATGCCCGCCGCGCCGAGGAACTCATCCTCGAGAGTCTCGCCCTTGAGCGCAGGATCGGAAACGAAAAGAACATCGCCCTGACTCTCTTCATTCTCGGCAAGATCGCCTCCGGGGAAGGTGAATGGGAGAAGGCACGGCGCTACTACGACGAAGCGCTGGATCTGCAGCGGAATCAAAAAACCGTCTGGGACGCTTCCACGACCATCCGTTACATCACGCGCGATCTCGTTGCGCAGGGGCGCTATAACGAAGCGCTGGATTTCATGGAGGAAGGCTTCCGCCACGCCAAAGCGATCCACTCCCACACCCTGCTTCGCGACTACCATGAGGTGCTTGCGAGAGCGCTGGCCGGCGCGGGGGAGGCGGATCTTGCAAATTACCACGAATCGCTGGCGGCGCACTTCGACACACTCGCGCGCGAACCTGCCGAGCCTCCTCCGCCGCCTGCGGACCCCGTCAAAGCCTCCGCGCCGGGGACGCCCGCCGCAAGCGGGAGCGACGCTGGCTCCGCTCCAAGGGGGAGCAGCGCAGACTGGATTCAGGTGCTGGTGGGGATCTTCGTTGTCTTTCTTCTTCTCGGACTCGGCAGCCTGCTTCTCTCCAACCGCCGGCTGCGGTATCACCTCGAGGAGATGAAACGGCTCGCCGAAAACGACTGACGGGCGCCCGCGGACTCTTTCGCCCTTGACCGCACTTGCGCTTGCCCCCGCCCGCGCGCGCCACCACCCTGCCTTCTTCAAGTTCCTGTAAACGATGGACGATCAACCGCAGCGACTCCAAAAATACCTCGCCGACCGGGGCGTGGCCTCGCGCCGCACGGCCGAGGAGATGATCGCCGAAGGCCGGGTCACGGTCGACGGTGAAGTCGCCTCCATCGGCCGCAAAGTCACACCGGGAAAGGAAACTGTGGTGGTGGACGGCGCGACCGTGCGGCATCGCCCCGTGCGCAGCCTCACCCTCGCCCTGCACAAACCCAAAGGGTTCCTGTGCAGCAACCGCGACCCCCACCACGACCGCACTCTTTTCGACCTGCTCCCGCCGGAGTTCCGCGGCGAGCGACTCTTTTGCGTCGGTCGCCTCGACAAAGAGAGCGAGGGCCTTGTCATCCTCACCTCCGACGGCGGTCTCGCCCAACGCGTGAGCCATCCCTCGCACCGCGTCATCAAGCGCTACCGCGTGGAACTGGACAAGCCGTTCGACAGCGCCGACATCCCGAAACTACTCAAAGGCATTGTTTGGGAGGGCGAACGCCTCAAAGCGGAGAAAGTCGTGCCCAATCCGCACAAACACGCCTCCGCGAAACGTTCCATCGAGATCCACCTCGAACATGGTAAGAAAAGGGAAATCCGCCGCCTCCTTTTCGCCCTCGGTTACAACGTCACGCGGTTGCAGCGCTTCCAAATCGGCCGCCTCACCGTGCGCGGTCTCTCCCGCGGCGCCTTCAAAGTACTCGGCCCCGATGACATCAACCGATTATTCGGTTGAACCCGGCCGCAACCGCGCTACGCTAACTTTGATTCTCTTGTCATGAAACACCTCCGTTCTTTTCTCGCTCCGATTACGTTCCTCGCCGCCGTCCTCACGGGCGCGGCGCAGGCACGGACGGTCGACCTGTTTTTGGACCTCGACGAGACTGGCCGTCCGGTCGCGAGCGTCGCCATCGACGATCCCCGTCTGGAAGAGCGCTCCGCCGTCCTGCAGCCCGAACTCGCCCGCGAAGGCTGGCATTGGGGTGAATTCACCGACACCTTCGAGGCCTTTATCCCGGACGAGGATATCGGCAAAGATCTCGAACCGGTGGACGGAGCGCGGATTTTCCTCAGAGACGATCCGCGCAGCCCGGTGCTGACCCGCGTGGGACCCGGCGACCGGGTTGAAGTTCTCGACAGCGGCCCAATGTGGAGCGCCCGCATCGTCGACAAAACCATTCCCGTCTACTACAAACGCCCCGTCCGCGAGACCGTTCCCGTCGCGGAAAGGCGCACGGAGACACCGGCACCACGACGCGAGGCCCCGGCCGCCCCCGCCGTGACCGAACGTGAGCCCGAGCAAATCCGCCTCATCGATCCGGAACGGCGCGACGATGTCCGGCGTGATCCGCCCCCGGCGACGAGGCGCCCGGCGGAAGCCGCGCTTCCAACCCGCGCCGAAGTGCCCGCCGAAGGCATCGCCCGTACTTTTGAAGGGACGTTCCGCCAAGCGCGCCGCACCGTCTTCCGCGCCGCGCTCGCACCGTTTGAACTCATCGACGCGCAGGGCCGCCGTGTGGCATGGGTCGATATCTCCGATGCCATCCTGCCAACCGGCTTGGGGCGCCTCCTCGACGAGGATGTCGTCATCCACGGCACGTGGGAGCAGGCCAGCACCCGGCCGGAGGTCCTCGTGCGCGCTAAGAACATCCGTCCGCGCTGAAGGCGCACCGCGAGTTCCGCTTTCCGCAAGCGGGCGTAAGCCATCCTTGGCGGCCCGCGCCAAACTACGACTGATCCCACATAAACGATGAAACTCCTTGATGGAAAAGCCGTTGCCGCCGCCGTCCTCGACGACGTCGCCGCCGAAGTCAGCGCACTCTCCGACCGTCCGCCCTCGGTCGTTTTTATCCGGGTCGGGGACGATCCCGCCTCCGTGTCCTACGTGAACACAAAGCAGAAGACGGCTGCCCGCCTCGGCATCGAGAGCCGCCTTGACCACTTTCCCGACGATATTCAGGAGAGCAAACTCCTTGCGCACATCGCGTCTCTCAACGCCGACGCCGCCGTCGACGCGATCCTTGTGCAGGCCCCCCTGCCCGACCACATTTCGGAGCGGACTGTCTTCAATGCCGTCCATCCCGACAAGGACGTCGACGGCTTCGGCGAAGTGAACCTCGGGCGTCTTGTGCAGGAAAATCCCGACGGGTTTGTCGCTTGCACCCCGGCGGGTATCCACGAAATCATCCGTCGCAGCGGCATACCCGTGGAAGGCCGCCACGTCGTCGTCGTCGGGCGCAGTCTCATCGTCGGCAAACCGGCCGGGCTCCTCTTCCTCCGCAAAGGTGCGTTTGCCAATGCCACGGTCACCTTCTGCCACTCGCGCACACGCGACCTCGCCGCCGTCACAAGGCAGGCCGACATTCTCATCGCGGCGATCGGCCGGGCGCACTTCATCGGCCCCGACCACGTCCGCGAAGGGGCGACCGTTATCGACGTCGGCATCAACCGGGTGGACGATTCCACCCGCCCGCGCGGATATCGCCTCGTCGGTGATGTTTTGTTTGACGAAGTCAAAAGTAAATGCGAATACATTACCCCAGTTCCGGGGGGTGTAGGCCCTATGACTGTCGCCATGCTTATGGCAAATACCCTCAAGGCACATCGACGAAACCATCCTTCCTAAGACTTTGAAAAAGGAACCGAAAATCCTCGTTGTCGACGATCAGCCGATCAACGTCCGCCTTCTGGAGAAGAAGCTGCAGCGCTGCGGTATCCGGGTTTTTTCTGCTTTCAGCGGTCCCGACGCGCTCGTTCTCGCCAAGGAGAACACACCCGACGTCATCCTCCTCGACATCATGATGCCCGGCATGGACGGGCTCGAAGTTTGCCGCCGTATCAAGGAAGACGAAGTTCTCTGCGAGATTCCTGTCATTTTCATCACCGCCAAAACTTCCAAAGAAGGAAAAATCGAGGGCCTCGGCCTCGGCGCGGCTGATTACATCACCAAACCGGTCGACCTCGACGAAACGGTCGCGCGGATAAACACCCAGATCCGCATTCAGGAGAATCACCGCGTCAACCTTGAGCTAAGCCAGCGCCTCGCGGAGAGCCGCCAGCACGCCGCCATCGCGCATGTCACCGAGGGCATCGCGCACAACCTCAACAACCTTCTCGGCGTCGTGGTGGGGTATATGGATCTGCTCAAGTCGTCCATCAACAATCCCGAAAGGCTCACCCGAAGTTGCGACCAGCTCGACAAAGCGGTTAAGCGCATCATCGACATCGTCCGCGAGCTTACGACGATTTCCCAATTCGACCGCGTGCGCAAGAGCCCGCACCCGCTGCCGGACCTTCTCGCCTCCTCTCTCGAACGCTTCCGCAAGGAGCATCCCGTCGGTGCCAACATCCGGGTGGCCGAGCCGCTGCCACCGGTGAAGATCCACACCAACGCCGAGCTTTTTGAAGACATCCTCGGGCGCCTCATCATCAACGGGTGGGAAAGCTACCGCGACATTAGCAAGAATCCGGACGGCCACGTTGTGGAGATCTCCGCCCGGCACATTGAATCGCCCACCCGCGAAGAGCGCCCTTCCGTCGAGATAACTGTCGCCGACCGCGGGTGCGGGATACCGGCACGGATACGGGAAAGCGTCTTCGAGCCGTTTGTGACCACGGAGTCCGCCGTTGGGCGCGGCATGGGCCTGACCATCGTGCGTCACAGCATCCAGAGTCTCGGCGGCTCCGTCGGCCTGAAAAGCCGGCAGGGCGGCGGCACCGTGGCCACCCTCTCCCATCCCGTCGCGCCGCAGTCCTCGGAGGAAACGGCGGAAAAAGAACAGGCCCTCGCCGGATGAAGCCCATTGCCTTTGTTGGAGCGGGCCGGATGGCCTCCGCCATGGTCGAAGGCCTCCTGCGGGCTCAAGAAATCGCTCCCGACCGTATCACCGTCTGCGGAGGTCCCGATCCCACCGCCCGCGAGCTGAGCGAACGCACGGGGGTGAGCGTCGCCGAACCGGCGACGGTCGCGGAAGGCGCGGATTTTGTCATCCTTGCCTGCAAGCCGCAGCAGTTGCCCGACCTTGACCCCGCGCTTCTCGCCGCCCTTGAGTGTAAAGCGGTCATCTCCATCCTCGCGGGCGTGCCCCTGCGCAAGCTCCGTGCCGCCGCTCCCCGCGCCCGGCTCATCGTGCGCGCCATGCCCAACACGCCGGGCCAAATCGGTGCGGGAATCACCGCCTTTGCCGCCGACCCGGAACCTACGGAAGAAGACGCCCGCGTGACCACCGCCATCCTCGGCGCGCTTGGTGAGACCGTCGCCGTCGACGAAGCGGACCTCGACGCCGTCACGGGAGTGAGCGGCAGTGGCCCGGCCTATGTTTTTGAGTTCACCGCCGCCCTGCGCGAAGCCGCACGCGCCCAAGGCCTCGCGCCGGATGTCGCCGACCGGCTTGCCCGCGCCACTGTCCTCGGTGCGGCCAAGCTCATGCACGCCGCCCCCGAAGTCACACCGGAGGAGCAGCGCGACCGCGTCACCTCCCCCGGCGGCACGACCGAAGCGGGCCTGCGCGTCCTCGCCGCCCGCGACCTTCGCCGCACTCTCCACGAAACCGTCGCCGCCGCCACCCGGCGCTCCCGCGAACTCGGCTCATAATGAAAATCGGCGTTGTCAGAGAAGTCAAAGAAGACGAGCACCGCGTGGCCCTCACGCCTGCGGGTGTGGAGACACTGCGCGACCACGGACACGCGGTCGTGGTGGAGGGCGGCGCAGGCGAGGGCTCGGGCTTTGCCGACGAAGAGTATGCCGCTGCCGGAGCAGAGATTACTGGCGCCGCCGCCGATGTCTGGGCGAGCGCGGAGATGATCCTCAAGGTGAAAGAACCGCAACCCGTCGAGTTTGGCTTCCTGCGCGAAGGATTGATTGTCTTCACCTACTTTCATTTCGCCGCCTCGGAGGAACTCACGCGCGCCGTTATCGCTTCGAAATGTGTCGCCCTCGCCTACGAGACGATCCAAGACGCAAAGGGCCATCTTCCCCTCCTCACCCCCATGAGCGAAGTGGCCGGCCGCATGGCCGTCCAGCAGGGCGCGAAATACCTCGAAAAGGCACACGGCGGGCGGGGAATCCTCCTCGGCGGCGTGCCCGGCGTGCCGCCCGCCACCGTTGTCATCATCGGCGCCGGCACGGTGGGCATGAACGCCACGAAAATGGCGGCCGGTCTGGGAAGCCTCGTCTATGTGCTCGACGTCAACCTCGAGCGACTCCGCTACTACAGCGACGTCATGCCGCCCAACGTCATCACCATGATGTCGAACAAGGCGAATTTGCGCCGCGCCGTCTCCGACGCCGACCTCGTTGTCTCCAGCGTGCTCATCCCCGGTGGTAAAGCGCCCAAGCTCATCACGCGCGAAACCCTTGGCATGATGAAGAACGGCTCGGTCATCGTCGATGTCGCCATCGATCAAGGCGGCTCCACGGAAAGCTCGCGCCCCACCACCCACCGCAACCCGATTTATGAGATCGACGGCGTCGTGCACTACTGTGTCACCAACATGCCCGGCGCCATGCCCATGACGAGCACGCTCGCGCTCACCAACGCGACGATCAAATACGCCCTTGCCATCGCCGATCTCGGATACCGCAAGGCCATTCTTCGGCACACCTCCATCGCCGCCGGCGCCAATATCGTGGACGGTCAAGTGACCCACCGGGGCGTCGCCGACGCCTTCGGCCTCGGTTATTCGCCCGTCGAGGAAGTGCTGAAGTAAAGAGCGTAGCCGGCCTGCTTCAGCGGCCGGGCCGCGGCGGCGAGGCGGCGGCGAACGGAGGGACGCGTGCGGCGTCGGTGCGGGTTCCGGGTCAGCGCGGGGTCTTCGCCGTTTCGAGATCGGGCGATGAATCAGCCCGATTACCTTTCGCGCCCCGGAAGTAACCGGCCTGCTTCAGCGGCCGGGCCGCGGCGGCGAGGCGGCGGCGAACGGAGAGACGCGTGCGGCGTCGGTGCGGGTTCCGGGTCAGCGCGGGGTCTTCGCCGGTTCGGGATCGGGCGATGAATCAGCCCGATTACAGCGCGCCGCACGTGGTCCCTCGTTCACTACAGCTTCACCGGCACTTCGCCGGGCGCTTCGCAACGACTCTCCAACTCCGCCCAACGCTCCGCCGCGGCGGCGGCGTGGATCGCGTGCATGACATCCAACACGTGGTATGCAAGCGCCCCGTCCGCGCAGTGCCGGCGCCCGGCTCGGATGGCATCGGCCATCTCCGCCACGCCGAGGCCGCGCGAGTTCTCTGCGAATCCGGGAACAAGCGACACCTCCTCCCACTCCTTTGTGCGTGCCCGGCGGAGCAGCACCGGTCCGCCAAAGTGGTTCGGATCCGGCACGCTGAGGCTCGCCTCCGAGCCAAAAATTTCGATACGCGGCACCTGCGAGCCCCACACGTCGAAGCTCGCCGCGAAGGTGGCGGGCACGCCCCCCGCGAATTCCAGCGTCGAAAGCACATGGGTGGGAATCTCCACATCGATGACCTGCCCCCGATACGGCTCGCTGCGGATTAGGCGCGTGTCGAAACTCTTGCGCGCCACACCGAACGCCCGCCGCACCGGCCCAAGCAGCGCAACCAGCGCCGTGATGTAATACGGACCCATGTCAAAGACCGGACCGCCCCCCGGCTTGTAGTAGAATTCCGGATTCGCATGCCACTCTTCCACCCCCCGCGAGAGCATGAACGCCTGCGCGCCCACCGGTTCCCCGATTACACCGTCGGCGATCAGCTTGCGGCAGGTCTGCAGCCCCGCGCCCATGAAGGTATCCGGGGCGCAACCGACGCGCAGCCCCTTCTCTGCGGCGAGCGCTAATAGGGTCTTCCCTTCCTCCCTTTTGAGCGTCAACGGCTTTTCGTTGTAGACGCTCTTGCCTGCTTCCAAGGCGCGCTTCGCCACCGTGAAGTGCGCGGCGGGCACCGTCAGATTCACGACGATGTCGATCTCCGGGTCGGCGAGGAGCGCGTCCACCTCCAGCACCCGCGTGCCGGGATAGGCTTCCGCCCTGGCGCGTGCTTTCTCCAAATCCAGATCCGCGAACGCCGCGAGCCGCACCCCCTCGAACCGCTGCGACAGGTTCGTCGCATAAATCTTCGAGATGATACCGCAGCCGATGATTCCAATGTTCAATTTCTCCATTGCGTTCCATGGCAAAGACACATCACAGCCCCGGCGCAACCCAAAGGTATGGATTGTCCATGCGCCCCCGCCGCCGCGGCCGCGGCGGTCGCGGAACCCTAGGGCCAGGATGGCCGCCCGGCCACGCTGGAGCGCACGGTGCCTGAGTGTAGGCTGAAGCTTCAGCGAGGCACGAACGGTCGCAGCGTTGGTGCGGTGGCAGCATTTGGCGCAACCCCATCTTGGGGTTAGCGCGCGGAAACCACCGCCTGTGCGGTCTCCGCATGTTCAACGCTCGCATGCAACCGGAAGAACCGGGGACCTTCAGCGACCCCGTTGTCTCGCACGCGGAGAAGCTCTGGAGAGTCCTCAAGAACTTCAAGCTCCTCCGTCGTCCAGCTATTCGGATCGCCCGGGGTCGATGTCACCTCAATCCACGCTTCGACATCGTCCGCCCCAGCGTCGCGTGCCACGCTGACAACCGTCAGCATTCCCGCCTCTGTAGGTTCGACGGAAATATCCACAGGCAACGGCAGGGCGTCTTCCTGCGCGTCGTACCCGAACAAATACTTCAAGAGGTTCGTCACTCCGTCGCGCCCCGGCGCGGCGGCCCACCCGCTCACCTCCGGATCCGCCAGTTCCTCCGCGCTGAAATTCCGGTTGCGCCACAGGTAGCGCCCCGGCTGCGTGATGCGGTGCACGCTTCCGGCCAGGCTCACGACATACAGCTCCCCCGCGGCGTCTTCGCCAAAGGACGCGGGCAACGGTATTCCGCCGAGCGCCGACGTCCATTCGACGAGGGAGTCCGCTTCGGGACCGTCCTCCCCTGGTTGGAAGGAACGCACAAATCCGTCAACGTAGTCGGCAAAGAAATACAGACCGCGCAGGTGCGGCATGGCTTCTCCGCGGTAGACATAGCCGCCCGTCACCGATTTGCGCCCGTCGGAGAAATCGTATTCAAAAAACGGATCGACCCGATCTTCCTCAGGGATCGCCGGTTCCAAACCCGTGAAGCGTGTGCCCTCGTAGGCCCGCCATCCGTAGTTCTCGCCCCCCGCCGAACCGGCTGGCTGGAAGTTGATTTCCTCGCGCGCCGACTGGCCCACATCCGCGATCCATAGGTCGCCCGTCTCGCGGTCGAAGCTGTTACGCCACGGGTTGCGCAGACCGTAGGCCCAAATCTCCGGCAGGGCGTCTTCATCCTGCACGAAGGGATTATCCGCCGGAATACGGTAATTGCGGACGGGATCATCGGGAAACCCGTCCGCGTCAACATCGATGCGCAACATGGAACCAAGAAGATTCGTCAAGTCCTGCGCCCGCCGGTTAGGATCGTTTCCGCTGCCGCCGTCGCCGACCGCGATATACAAGTAGCCGTCCGGCCCGAAGTCCATCCAGCCCGCGTTGTGGTTCGCGAAATCCTGCGGCACGGTGATGAGATCCAACGCACTCTCCGGGTCCGCGAGGTCCGGATCCTCGTCCGACAACGTGTAACGGCGCACGACGGTCGCACCCGAGGGGTTCGTGAAATTCACATACACGTATCCGTTGTCGTCGAAAGAGGGATGAAAGGCCATGCCGAGCAGACCGCGCTCGCTGTTCGTTGAAATCGGGCTGATGGCAAGAAACGGCGTCTCGCGGAGCGTTTCCGTCGTCCGGTCATAAATCCGCACCACGCCCGTCTTTTCGAGAATGAACAGCCGCGTGTGGTCGCCAGGAGCCGCCGTCAAAAAGAGCGGCTGGACCAATCCCGAGGTCACCACCGGCTCAGCCACAACCGGCCCGAAATCACCCGTGAGCCCAGCCGCCTCCGGCGATACCGGATCAGCGGCGGACAGGCAGAAGCCACACGCACCCGAGAACGCCAAGGCAACCGCCGACAGCAAAGACGCCTGCCGGGAGAAATGACAGCGCTGAAAGAACATCCCGCTATTGTTCCCTCAACTCCCCCGCCTGTCAACCGCCCGGGGCTCTTGCGTCTGTAGAGGACCTTCCGGAGAGGTTCCTTTCCTTCATTGGGTCCGGACCCGTACCCCGACCACCCGGCGGCTAAATCGGACCGGCGGCTTCAGCCGATGCCCGCGGATGAGTGCCGCGCCCACAGCATCGACGGCTGAAGCCGTCGGTCCCATGGAGACCGCCCCTACTCCGGGGACCCTCCGCCCATTCCCGAAATGGCTATTGAACCGTCAATCTTTTGGCTCGACCCCGCATGGTGGCCGCCGGAAACTCCACACTGCCCATGAGACCGGGTAAGACAAAACTGTTTTGGACGAATCATCTCCCGCACTGGGAAATCGAAGCAGGCTCCTATTTCTTCACGATCCGCTGCGCCGGTTCTCTTCCGGCAAAGACTCTCCGGGAGTTGGAAACCCACGCCGAGCGCATGCGGGCCGCCCATGCCGCCGACGAAGAAACCGTGCTTCTCGAGGAACAACGGCGTTACTTCCTCACCATGGACAAATACCTTGATCAAGGCCTCGGATTCTGTCCGTTCCGCGAGCGCCGCTGCGCGGAATATGTTTTGGATACTTTCGATGAACTGAGTTCCCGGGGTTGGGACGTGCGGCACTACGTGCTCATGCCCAATCATGTTCACCTTTTGCTGGAGACCCGGACCGGCGCGGACCCCATGAAGACCGTCTGGCGGCAGTGGAAGGGATCAACCGCGCGCGAAGCCAACCGGATACTCGGCAGATCCGGCCCTTTTTGGCACCGGGATTGGTTCGACCGCTGGATACGCGACCCATCCATGCGGTATCGAACGATAAGCTACATACAAAAAAATCCCGTAAAGGCCGGACTGGCGGCCCATTGGAAAGACTACCCGTGGGTAAGGTGAAGCAACCTTCGGCCTCGGAAAAGCCGGGACCATTCCCGCTCCGGCAGATGTCCCTCGGCGGCCAAATCGGACCGTCGGCTTTAGCCGATGCCCGCGGATGGGCGCTGTAGCCACCGCACGACGGCTGAAGCCGTCGGTCCGATGGGGACCGTCCCAACTCCGGCAACCCTCCCTGCGCCTAAATCGGATCGGACCGTCGGCTTTAGCCGATGCCCGCGGACGAGCGCCGCGCCCACCGCACGACGGCTGAAGCCGTCGGTCCCATGGCGACCGTGTCCTTTATCTGGCAACCGTTTCCCGACCACCCGGCGCCCAAACCGCCATCCGCCTCAAACCTCAATCCAAACAAGCGAGCCGAGGGGGATGGTGTCGTGGAGGCGGATGATGTCGGGGTCGCGGAGGAGGAGGCAGCCGGCGCTGACGTTTTCGGTCCATGCGTCGGGGCGGTTGGTGCCGTGGATGTAGATATAGCGGGCGAAGCTGTCGATGCCGGGTCCGGCGTTGATGCCCGACTGGATGCCGGTAAGGCGGAGGATACGGGTGGTGACGAGGCTCTTTTGGCCGGGGCCGGCGTCGGGCCGCTCGCGGAAGGTGTGCCCCTGCGGGCGGCGGCCGATGAAGACGGTGCCGGGCGCGGCGCCTTCGCCGTATTTCTCCGCGATACGGTGCAGCCCCGTGGGGGTCCCTTCGCTGTCTTCGACATTGCTGGGCGGGTTGCGTCCGGAGGACATGGGAAACTCGGCCACAGCCGTGCGCCGGAGGTAGTGGACGAGTTTTTTCTCGCTTAGGCGGGCGGCGAGAACATGGTCGGACGGTTCACAACCGGTCTCCGCGAGAGCCCGTGAAAAGAGAGAATCTTCACGCCAGATATCCCATGTCATACAGAGTCGGCATCATCGGTGCGACCGGCGCCGTCGGTCAAGACCTGCTCGCGCTGCTGCACGGGCGCGGCTTCCCCTGCGCGGACATCCGCCTCTTTGCCTCCGCCCGTTCAGCGGGCAAGGAGATGCGCCACGGCGGGCATACCTACACGGTGGAAGAAGCGAAACCGGAGGTCTTCGAGGGGCTCGACCTCGCCCTCTTCAGCGCAGGCGCGGGGATCAGCCGCGATCTCGCGCCGGAGGCCGTGCGCCGCGGGTGCGTCGTCGTCGACAACAGCTCCGCCTTCCGTATGGACCGGGAGGTGCCGTTGATTGTGCCGGAAATCAACCCGCAGGCCGCCGACGGACACAAGGGGATCATCGCCAATCCCAACTGCTCCACCGCCATCACCCTGATGGGCCTCTACCCGCTGCACTTGCGCTTCAAGCTGACGCGGTTCTTCGCCGCGACGTACCAGGCCGTTTCCGGCAGCGGTGTCGAAGGCATGCAGGAGCTGGAGGCACAGTTGCGCGCATGGGCCGGGGGCGAATCGTCGGCGCCGAACACCTACCCGCATCCCATCGCCTTCAATCTCTTCCCGCATGTCGACGTCTTCCTCGACGACGGCTATACGAAGGAAGAGCACAAGATGGCCAACGAGAGCCGCAAGATCACCGGCATCGAAGAGCTGGAAATTTCCACTACATGCGTGCGCGTGCCCGTCATGCGCGCGCACTCCGTCGCCGTCAACGCCGAATTTGACGAACCGGTGGACGTTGCCACCGCGCGCGCCGCCATCGAGGCGTTCCCCGGCGTCGAGCTGTGCGACGATCCCGCCGCCAACCGCTACCCCACCCCGCTTCAATACGCGGGCAAGGTGCCCTGTGGCGTCGGCCGCCTGCGGCGCGACTCCGCCTTCGCCAACGGTCTCGCCTTCTTCGTCGTGGGCGACCAGATCCTCAAAGGCGCCGCCCTCAACGCCGTGCAAATCGCCGAGGTGCTGCACGAACGCAGCGTCCTGCGCGTGCCGGACGGGGTGTAGTCACGTAGCTTGTGCGGCACAGCCGTAGCCGGCCTGCTTCAGCAGCCGGGCCCGGGCGGCGGGGTGGCGGCTGACGGCGGGCGCGTGCGGCGTCGGCGTGGGTCCCGGGTCCGCGCGGGGTCTTCGCCGGTTCGAGATCGGGCGATGAATCAGCCCGATTACTTCGCGGCACAGCCGTAGCCGGCCTGCTTCAGCGGTAGGTCCGGGGAGGCGGGGCGGCGGTGGACGGAGGGACGCGTGCGGCGTCGATGTGGGTCCCGGGTCCGCGCGGGGTCTTCGCCGGTTCGGGATCGGGCGATGAATCAGCCTGATTACTTCGCGGCACAGCGCGAAGCGTCTCCCTACCCCCTCAAATCCTCCGGTCTATCGCCAAGCGAGCTCCTCTTGACAATTACCGGATCGAAGCAAGCTACGGTTACGACGAGGCCGTTCCGCGTTGAGCACGCCGCCGATGGTATCCATAGCGGTGGGAATCGTCTGGGATGGACTTCCCGGAGCCAACCCGCTTCAACGCCGGATCGACGGAGGCGGGGCTCCGTCGCTACGTAGCGAATCTTCCCCGAAGATTCGTCGGGGGCAACCGTTTAGATGGGGCAGGCACGGTTTTCTTTGGCCCAAACCGGCTTCAGCGCAGGGTCGACGGAGGCGTGGCTCCGTCGCTACGTAGCGAAGATTAGCGGTCCCCGGCTATGCCGGTCCGGGGCGGCGGGGCGGCGGCGGACGGAGGGACGCGTGCGGCGTCGATGTGGGTCCCGGGTCCGCGCGGGGTCTTCGCCGGTTCGGGATCGGGCGATGAATCAGCCCGATTACTTCGCGCCGTAGCGCGAAGCGCTTCCCTGCCCCCTCAATCCTCCGGTCTGTCGCCGGGCGGGCTCATTTTGACGATCTTCGGATCGAAGCGGGCGACGGGTTCGACGAGGTCGGTCTGGGCGGCCATGACTTGGTGGATGTCCTTGTAGACACCGGGAACTTCGTCGATACCGGCGGAGAGGACTTCGACGCCGCGGTCGGCGAGGAGTTTCTTGGTATCGCTCCACGTGAAGGTGCGGGCCGCTTGCTTGCGGCTCATGACGCGTCCCGCGCCGTGGGCGGCGCTGTGGAGGGAGGCAGGCTCGCCCTTTCCGCGCACGACGAATCCCGGCGCGGCCATGGAGCCGGGGATGATCCCGAGGACACCCTGCCCCGCCGGTGTCGCTCCCTTGCGGTGAACGATGACCCTGCGTTCGCGGCCGCCGATGCGGTGCGTCTCCTCCCATGCGAAATTGTGGTGGTTTTCGACGTCGAGGATCACCTTCGCGCCGATGCGCTTGGCGATGTGGCGGTGGATGAGGGCGTGGTTGGCGGCGGCGTAGTGCCCCATGAGGTTCATGGCTTCCCAATACTCTTGGCCCGCTTCTTCGCCGAGGTCGAGCCACGCAAGGTGCTTGAGGTGCTTGGGCAGGCCGGCGTGCCGCTCCATGGCGATGCGGCTGTAGTGGGAACACACCTGCGCCCCGGTCCCGCGCGAGCCGCTGTGGCTGAGGAGGGCGAGGTATTCGCCGGGCCGCACGCCGAGGCTGTCGTCGTAGACGGTCAACGCCCCGAATTCGACGAAGTGGTTGCCCGAACCGCTCGTGCCGAGCTGCGCCCACGCTTTGTCGCGGCAGCGCTTGGTGACGGGCGAGACGGTCCAGTCGCGGTCCATCACCTCGTGCCCGCGCCGCTCGCGGAAGGATGCGCCGATACCGAAGCGCGTTTCGTGTTCGAGAGCCTTGGCGAGGCGGTCGCGCTGCCCTGCCAAGTTGGCGGCGGGCTGGTCGTAGACGGAGAGCTTCATGCGGCAGGCGATGTCGACCCCCACGGCATAGGGGATGACGGCGTTCTCCGTAGCGAGCACGCCGCCGATGGGCAATCCGTAGCCGAGGTGCGCGTCGGGCATGAGCGCTCCCGCCACGGAGACGGGCAAGGCGCAGGCGTTGGCCATCTGCGTGACGGCCTGCTCCTCAAGGCCGTCGCCCCACTGCCGCCAAGGCGCGGGCGTCTTACGGGGCGTGAATCCGGTGGAGGATAACTCCATGATTCAATAAACTACCCGCTTGCAGAGCCTCTGGCAAGGAATTGCGTCCGCACGCAAGCGGCGGAGGGCCGCCGTTCTCATGGCGTCTCCCGCGAACCTCTATTGCATTTCTATCCGGAGCCGGAGGAAGGAGCGGTTCGTTTCACCGGCACGGATGCCGGTGAGGAGCAGGACATACTCGCGGTCCCCTTGGGCGTCGAGGCCGATGAGTGTCTCCGTGTAACTTTCAGCTTCCCACAGCTCGAGGTCCTGCGATGCCTCAACATGAAGGAAGACTGCGGCATTGGCGGACCGTCCCAGTTCGATGCCTAAGAAGCCATCAAACAACGTTGTGACGGGAGCCGCTTCCGCCGCAGGCGTCATGGGCGGCAGACCGAGGGCGTATTTGAGCAAGTTGGTCATCCCGTCGCCCGCCGCAATATCAGCGGGACCGCGAAGATCGGGTGGTGGTTGCTGATCCGGCGGAAGGTTGGCCATCCAATCGTGGAAGCCGCAGTCGGGGTCGACGATGACTTCGAGGGCGATGGTCCAGAAACCGGATTGGATGGATGCGGTGGCGGTGGTTGCCGGACCCACGGCCGTTTGGCCAAGGGTACCCGCGAGAGTGTATGCAGTGGAGGTAGCATATCCCCCGCCACCGGAGACGATCTGCTTCTCAACGACCGTTTCCTGTGCGTCGACCACGCCTGCGAAGGCCATGAAAGCGATGCCGAATACCGTCGTGCGCGCAGACGGCAGAAGACTGCAGAGAAAAGCGAATCCCCGGAGGCTTTTGAGCGGCTTCACGGCATCTCCTCTCCAAGACTTGCCACCCATCCCTCGATGCGGGCCATGCGCCGGGCGAGGTCTTCGTTTTGCGCGGCAACTGCCGCCAATCCGGCCAGCTCCGCGCGGAGTTCGGAGATCTCCGCCGCCTGGTCGTCGATGATGGCTTGCTGCTCCCGGATGGCTTGGATGGCGAGGACGGAGAAATTCTCGTAGCTCAGGCTAAGGAATTCGAGTTCCTCATCATCGTTCACAATTTCAGGAAAGACCTCCTGCACCTGTTGGGCGATGAATCCGTATAGTCTGTCAGTGTTCTTAGCGCCACTGATGAAGCGATAGGAGACGGGCACCAAGGACAGAACCCTGTCGAGAATCGTCGCAACGGGTTCGACTTCGCTCTTGAGAGCCATATCCGAGAATCGGTTGTATGTTCCGTCGTCCCTGATATAAGCTCTTCCGTTAAAACCGGCTGCCACATTCTGTGCGTGTCCGAAAATCAACCACTCTCCAAAATTATCAACCCTCAATTCCCATCCACCGGGATTCGAGCCAGACTCAATGATCAGGCCCCGGGTGGCTGTGCCCTTCACATGCAAGGGCGCATCTGGGTTCGGGGTCGCGGTATTTACTCCCACCGTGCCGCCGAGGATTGTCTGCCCATGCACGCGCAAACCCCGGTCGGGGATGGCGCTATCGCTCCAGCTGCTTCCTATCCCGGCACCTCGGTTCTGATAAATGCGGAAGGCCGTATTGTTATTTGTGCCCACAGCCACGCGGAAGGGGCCTTGATCGGCATTGGAGACGACATGAAGGGTGTTCCATGGATTGTCCGTGCCCACGCCGAGGCGGTGGTCGTGGTCGAAACCGCCGACAGCGGTGTTGCCCATCACATGGAGCGCACCCGCCGGGCTGTTAGTGCCAATACCCACGCCGCCGCCGGCGCGGATGAGGAATTGATTGTTGGCGGTGCTGGAAAAG